>NZ_RZSF01000021.1:0-41204 GCF_004023325.1 Mesorhizobium sp. M1A.F.Ca.ET.072.01.1.1
TATCGCGAGTGGCCTCGTACGTGGTTTGCCGCGTATCGACGTTCACGCGCGTGTCCAGCACCTCGAACATCGGTGCTTTCTCACGAAAGTATGACCGAAAGCCGGTTTCTCGCAATTCGGGACCCTGAAAACGATGGCTGACGACCAAGACCGCCACCTTGCCCGGCCTTTTTGCAACCTTGGAAAACATCCAGGCGGCCGTCCGTCCAACCTTGCGGTTGTTGAGGCCCAGATAGCCCTCGCGCACGCCGGCGGCAAAATCGGAAAGCAGCGAAAAAACCGGGGTTCCGTTCGATTTGAGTTCTTCGACAGCTGCCGTGACGGTTGGATGATCCGGTGCCATCATCGCGATCGCGTGGCAGCGTTCACCCATGTCCTCGAGCAGCTCGACCAGGTCGCCAGGCCTATGCGACGGCGCGAATTCTACGACTGGAACGCCCCGGAAGGACTGTGCCGCGCTGACAGCAGCTTTGATCTCTCGCGCGAAATCCTGATAGAAATGCTCGGCCGGCATTCTGAGAATAAAGCCTAATCGGTACTCCGGCAAAATCCGCTGCGCGCGCTGCTGCATCAGACCAGCTGCGTTGTAGCCGATGGCGCGGGCCGCCTCGCAGACCCGTCGTGCGGTCTGTTCCCTCACCAGTCGACGGCCGTTCAAAACCCGATCGACGGTCGCTACGCTAACCCCGGCTTCGCGGGCGAGATCTGCAATTGTGGGGCGCTTGGTCATGATTCGAGTCTAACAGGAAGTCATGGGGAACATAGAGGACGGGTCACGGAATTTGACAGAATGTGTCAGTCTGCGTTGATGCCGGCGATGTCGCAGTAGACTCCTTCTTGGCCGGATTCGGCGATTACGGTGCATGCTCGTTGGCAGTTCGACGCAACTGCTGATCACGCATCGACCGAAAGAACAGATATGCAGCACGAGGTCTTTCAGGTCTCGGAGCCAAAAGGGATTGCCCCTCCAAACTGCCCGATCATCAGGCGCCCCCCTCTCACGAGACGATCCGTCAAAGCGCGCCCCTGACGTATCCGCACCGGCAAGTGTTTTGTTGGGCGCAAGCAGCTTAACTTTCCCGGCGCCCACATACCATAGCAGCCTTTCGGCGACGGGCGAGTTCAAGAAGATTTCGAACAATCGCGGCTGCTTCGATATACGCCCGGAATTATTCCATAGCGTTTCAGCTTGTCGTAGAAGGTTTTGCGGGGCACCTGCAGAAACTCGGTCGTCCTCCTCACGTCGCCATCGCATTCCCGCAATGCGTTGCGGATAACGGCCGCCTCATAAAGACTAACCTTTTCAGAAAGAGAGAGACTTAATTCATCGCCTCTTTTTCCAGGGAGCGAATTCCGCGCCCCTTCAAGTCCCAATGCAACCCGATCGGCGAAATGCGCGAGTTCGCGCACATTGCCGGGCCAATCATGGCCCATGAGATGATTACGCACGGCCGCGGTTATCTCCCACTCTGGCTTGCCGAAGCGTTTGCACGCTCGTTCCAGGAAATGCGCAAAGAGGATCGGGATGTCCTCACGCCGCTCGCGAAGAGGCGGAATATTGATCGTCACGACGTTCAGACGGAAATATAGATCTTCCCTGAAGTCACCGCGGGCGGCCGGATCGCTCAGATCGACCTTTGTCGCAGCTACGACACGAACATTGATGCTGCGGGTTTCGTTGGTTCCGAGTGGTGTGACCTGGCGGGTCTCGAGTACCCTTAGGAGTTTTATCTGGAGTGCAGGCGGCATCGACTCAATTTCGTCGAGGAATAGCGTGCCGCCATTCGCGTATTCGAGGCGACCGATCCTGCGCCTGTGCGCACCGGTAAACGCGCCTGCTTCGTGGCCGAAAAGTTCGCTTTCGATGACACTTTCGGGCAGTGCCCCGCAGTTCAAAGCCACGAACGGCTTGGTGCTTCGTCTGCTCCAGCGGTGAAGCAAATCCGCGACCACCTCCTTACCCGTGCCGGTTTCACCCTCCACAAGGACGTCCACATCCGTATCGGCGATCTGTCGAATCGTTTCTCGCAGCCATGTCATACTCGGCGCGTTCCCTAGGAGAGGCATATCGCCCGCGGATCGGACGACCGCATCTCTGAGGCGCCTGTTTTCTAGGACCAGGTGCCGGCTTTCGGAAGCGCGATACAGCGTCACCAAAAGCCGGTCGGTGTCATATGGCTTGGAGATGAAGTCGTAAGCGCCGTCCTTGATGGCGGCAACGGCAAGTTCGACATCGCCGTGCCCAGTGATCAGGACAAAAGGGATGTCCGGATCGATTGCTTTCACTCGGTCAAAGAGCTGAAGCCCGTTCATTCTGGGCATGCGGATATCGCTGACGACGGGACCATTGAAGTTCTCGTCGATTCTGGCGAGTGCGGCCTCGGCGGAATTGACGACGATAGGGCTAAAGCCGGCAAGTTCCAGCATCTGCCCTGCAGCCGGCAGCAGATCATCGTCGTCGTCAACGAAGATGACAGGCCCTTTTTCGCCACTCATTCGGCACGCCTCAATTCGATGGTGAAGGAAGTCCCCTTCTCGTCGCTGGCATCGAGTCGCAACGAGCCGCCAAGCTCACGGGCGATTTCCTCTGAAATAAGCAGGCCAAGGCCGAGCCCCTTTTCCTTGCTTGTGGTAAATGGAATGAAGAGGCTCTTGCGAATTTCAGGGGCGAGGCCGGTACCGTTGTCTCGAACCGAAATGGTGACTATTTCCTTGTTCTGGGCAAGTGCTATCTCGATCCGCGGCTCCGGCAGGCCCTTCAGGGCATCGAGCGAATTCTGCAAGAGATTGACCAGGATTTGCTCAAGCCGAACGCAACTTGCTATCACCGTCGGAGACGGATCTGTCCGTTGCCGTTCGATCGTCACGCCAGATTCGCGGATGCGGCCCGAAAGGAGCGAAAGCGCCCCGTCGATCGCGTCCTCCGCCGATATTGGCCCCACGGGACCGGTTGCGCGGCGAGAGAACGACCGCAGCGTTTCGGTGATCGCCCCGATACGTCCCGTTATAGCGATGATCGATTTCAAATTCCTGGCGGTTTCTTGCGGCCTGTCGCCCCGGAGAAGACGCGATGCATTTTCGGCATAGGTGCGAATTGCTGTGACCGGCTGGTTAATCTCGTGAGCAACTCCGGCTGCGATCTGTCCAAGAATTGACAGGCGATTTGCCTGAGAGAGTTCTTCACATAACCGGCGCACCCTTGCCTCGGCATTCTCGCGCTCGGCTATCTGAGCTGCGAGCGCTTCGTTCGAGCGGCGGAGCTCTGCCGTACGCAAGTTGACGCGATGTTCCAGTTCCGCGTTCATCTGCGCAAGCGCCTGCTGTCGTTGTCGGATCGCCCGGCGCCGTCGAACAATAACGGCAACCGCAAATGCCACGAGCACGAGGGCAAGCAGTGCTGTCGCGCGGGCTGTCATCATCGCCGCGGAAATCTCTGCATCGGCAGGAATGAGCAGTGACAGCCGCCAACCTGGGACCACTTTGCCGAGATCCTGCGAAACCGTGACAAAGCCGGCTGCCTTGTCGACGGTACTTGCGGTGACCAGGTTGCCGCCGCGGTGCGAAAGCGGAACTGGCTCGAACGCCGCGCCAGGCAGCTGCAGCTGATCGCGCGCGATTTTTGCGTCTTTTTTGGAAAGCGGGGAGAGAGCGCCAAAACGCCATTGAGGCACGCTGGTTGAAAGGACGACGCCGCGCTCGTCGCTCGTGAAGACCACGAACCCGCTCTTGCGCCAGCTCGACTCCACACGGTCGAGCTCGACCTTCACGACGACGACGCCGAGTGGCCCCTCCGGTCCATCGATCCGGCTCGACAAGAAGAGGCCAGGGCGCTTGCTAACGGTACCAAGTGCGTATTGCGTGGCCATGCCGGTCGCCATGGCTTCAACGAAGTAATGACGGAAACGGTAATCGCGGCCGACAAAACTGGTGGGCTCGCCGGCATTGCTCGCAGCAACCGCCGTTCCCTCACTGTTGATGACGTAGATGACTGAAGAGGCGGCCTCGCGCGCGATGGCTCGAAGCTTTTCATCCAGGGCAGCTTTCCCATCGGCGCCCGGGCTGCGAAGCATCTCCTGGACCGCACCATCACGAGCCAAGACGCGCGGAATCAATCGCTGCTTCTCGACATCTCCTTTCAAAGTGTCGGCTGCAAGTGGGCGCGCTGCAAGAGCACGATCGCGTAGGTCTGACTCAGCTTTGGTGCCGGCAATACGGCCGGCTGCAAAAACAAAAAAGCCGAGCCCGGCACCAAGAAGTGCAAACAAAACCGCAGGCCAGAGAAATCTGCCGGTGCCCAATCTGCCAGGGAAGTTGAACGGGGCCCTATGCAAGCCACCCTCGCTGATGCCGTCGTTTACTACCGCGTTCGCCACCTTAGTGCTGGATTTCGCCAAATGGAACCACCAAGTGCGGAAATTCACACATGTGGATGGGGCTCAACCTCCCTGAAAACATCCGAAATTGCGCGATCCGCTCGGCCTATCCGTTTGGCATATGTCTTGCGACGAACAGCGCAGCAGCGTTCGACCGGAGCGCAGCGGCCGGGAATAACCCGGGGAGGAGAGGCAGTGCCGAGATCCGGTCTGGGAGAGAGATTTATGTTGACCCCAAAAGGCCCCAACGCAAATGTCGCGCCTCGCAAGCCTTTCTATGCACGGCTTTATGTGCAGGTGATTGCCGCCATCGGCCTGGGCGTCGTGCTCGGCCATTTCAACCCCGAAATCGGCGAAAACATGAAGCCGCTTGGTGACGCCTTCATCAAGCTCGTCAAGATGATCATCGCACCGGTAATCTTTTTGACCGTCGCGACCGGGATCGCCGGCATGCACAGCCTTCAAAAGGTCGGCCGGGTAGCCAGCAAGGCGATGGTCTATTTCCTCACCTTTTCGACGCTGGCACTGATCGTCGGCCTCATCGTGTCCAATGTCGTTCAACCAGGCGCCGGCCTCAACATTGATCCGGCCTCGCTCGATATCCAAGCCGTCAATCCCTATGCCGCAAAGGCCCACGAGCAGTCCGTGACGGGCTTTCTGATGAACATCATTCCGACCACGATTGTGGCGGCCTTTGCAGATGGCGACATCCTTCAGGTCCTTTTCTTCTCGGTCCTGTTTGGCATTGCGCTCGCGATGGTTGGAGAGATGGGCAAGCCGATCACTTCCTTGCTCCAGGCTCTCACCGTGCCGATCTTTGCACTCGTTGGGATCCTGATGAAGGCTGCCCCGATCGGCGCGTTCGGCGCCATGGCATTCACAATCGGCAAGTACGGCATCGGCTCCGTCGTCAATCTCGCGATGCTTGTCGGGACGTTCTACCTCACGGCCTTTCTCTTTGTGTTTGTCGTTCTCGGCGCCGTCTGCCGTTTCAATGGCTTCTCGATCGTTTCTCTCATCCGGTACATCAAAGAAGAGCTCCTATTGGTTCTTGGAACGTCCTCCTCGGAGGCCGCGCTGCCCACTCTCATGGAGAAGATGGAGAAGGCTGGCGCCAAGCGTTCAGTCGTGGGTCTGGTCATTCCGACGGGATATTCCTTCAATCTGGACGGCACCAACATTTATATGACGCTCGCGGCCCTCTTTATCGCCCAGGCGACGAATACGGATCTCTCGATCGGCGATCAGATCCTATTGCTGCTCGTTGCTATGCTTTCCTCTAAGGGGGCGGCGGGGGTTACCGGCGCCGGATTCGTCACACTGGCCGCTACTCTTTCTGCGGTGCCGTCCGTTCCGGTGGCTGGCATGGCATTGATCCTCGGCATCGACCGCTTCATGTCCGAGTGCCGGGCCCTTACGAACATCATCGGCAATGCCGTGGCAACGCTCGTGGTCGCCCGTTGGGAAGGCGAATTGGATCAGGCGCAGTTGGAAGCCGCGTTTGCAGGGCATCATCTTGCCGAGACATTGGCCGGCCAGCCACCCGTCCCGCAGCCGCCAAGTGAGGCCGCCTCGTTGCGACTCGTCTCGTCGCCGGATCGCTCACCACCACAGCACGGGCGAGCCGCAGACACCAAGCGAGGACTCACGGATTGATGAAAACAAACGCGCTGACGGCAGACCAATCGCGCTTGAGCAAACAACGTTCATCAATGTGCGCCGAGTTTTTGCGTGGAACACCCTTCACCGGCACCGTGTCGATCATAGCGATTCAAACGAGTCGACCCGGGAAATCCAGTACGAGGATCGGGAGGTCCTGGCCGGCTATTGGCGCGAGCGGTAGAAATACTGTGGCGCCGCGTTAGCCGTCGTCGAAAAGCAATCTGGAGCAGTTAAACGCCGGTTCGCAACCAGCCTCCAATTTGTCGATGAACAAATGGCGAAGCATGCGTAAGCGAAGCATAGCCTTAGAAACAGACGGTATCATCGTGCCACCTTTAAAACAATCGCGCGGATCAAGATGAAGTCGATGGCACAATTTTGCTAACAATAGAAGAAAAAGAATTTTGCTTATACGAGCTAATCGGGTTTTGAATGACATCAGATAAAAGGTGACATTTCAACTTATAAATCGGAGGTAGCGAAATTGGCGGGGGAGCAAAACACTAGAAAGTTGAGGGCGGATGATTAAGCCCTCATGTCAACTGGAGAGGATATGTCGGGAACAAAACTAAAAAGCGTGCTTTCGTCGTTTTCGCAGGTGCCAGGGGAACTAAAGCCTTTGCCCTCCGATCGCCATTCATTGGACGATAGCTGCGTCCGGTTGCATACGACCGAGAATCCATTTCCGATGCCGGAAGTCGTAATGCAAAGTGCAATTGCCGCCCTCGAGCAGCAGTATCTATATCCAGAACACGACAACATCGGCTTGAGAGAAGCGGCGGCTGATGCCTACGGCCTCACCAAGGATCAAGTGATTGCCGGAAACGGATCCTCCGAACTGCTGGGACTCATCTACAGAGCCTTCCTCGCCCCTGGCGACAGCGTGGCGATGCTATCGCCAGGCTTTTCGTTCAACCGCAAACTCGCCATGTTGCAGGGGGCTCAAATTCTTGAAATCGGATGCGGTCAATCTGATGTCCTGCCGGTAGAAGAATTGCTCTCTGGTCCCGCAGAAGGCGCCAAGTTCATTCTTCTAGCTAACCCGAACAATCCAACTGGAACATTCGTTTCGGTGGCCGATATCGAACGCCTCGCGGCGCAGTCGGATCGCCTGATTGTTCTGGATGAGGCCTATGTCGACTTCGCCCCGGATAATGGCCTGCGCCTTATCGATCATTATCCCAATATTCTGCTCCTACGGACATTTTCAAAAAGCTACGCCGCCGCCGGTATCCGTATCGGCTTTGGATTTGGTCATCCCGAAATCATTGGACGGTTGCGCAACATCCAAAATGTTTTCAACATGAACGTGATCGGCCATGCGGTTGGCGTCAGCATCCTTGCGCATCGCGACGCCTATGAAGAGAACCACAGACACATCAAGCAGGAACGGGAGCGCGTATCCGTCGCGCTCTCGCAACTGGGATTTTCCGTAACGCCCTCGCATGCAAATTTCTTGCTAGCCCGCGTGCCGGCAGGACAAGACGGTAGGTGGTGGCAAAAAGCGTTGAAGCGGCGGAAAGTACTAGTCGCCGCGTTTCCAGAGTCATTTTTGAAAAACCATATAAGAGTAAGCATAGGCACAAGAGAACAAATGGACATACTGTTGTCTGAGGCTTCCGAAATTCTGGGAAGACCGAAGCAGTAATCCGGTCGCCTGTAAAAATCATTTTTATATCCCGCGGAAAGCGGTTGCTTCGCAGAAATATGTCGTTGCTCTGATCGCTTCGAGCCCGGTCCGAAGCAAGGACATTCTGCGTCAAAACGCCGGAGACAATAGAGTGAACAACGTCTTGCCTTGGAAGCCGACCTTCGGAATCTTCGATCACTTGGATGAGGACGGTCGCGACATCGGCCTACAATACGCCGATCGCCTCAAGCTGGCGGAGGCCTGCGATCACCTCGGCTTTTATGCATATCATCTTGCAGAGCACCACTGCACCGCCCATGGGAGAGGTGCGTCGCCAAATCTCTTCTTATCGAGCGTCGCACAGCGCACCCGCCAACTGCGTGTGGGCCCGCTGGTGATGCTCCTTACCCTTTACCATCCGCTTCGGGCGTTCGAAGAGATCTGTATGCTCGACCAATTGAGTGGTGGCAGGGTGGAGCTCGGCATAGGGCGAGGCTCACTCGCGGCCGAATTAGGTTATTTTGGGATTGGCGCGGACGCAGTGCCAGGCCGTTATTTGGAAGCCAGCGAAATCGTAATCGCCGCCATGAAAGGCGGGAAGTTATCCTATCGAGGCCGCCACTTTGAGCTGAATAGCGTTCCCTTGACGCTGAGACCCCGTCAGCGCCCGCGTCCTCCGACATGGGTCGCCACCAATCGACCCGAGTCGGCAGGTTGGGCCGCCGCGAACGGCGCAAATCTCGCCTGCGTGGGACATAGCTCCTCCGTCCGCAAAGTTACCGACGCCTTCCGCGCCAAGCGGGAGGAAACCACTGACAAAGGTAATCCGTCGCCATTGCTAGGATTGGTGCGCATGATCGTGATTGGGCGTTCTGACACGCATGCCTATTCGATCGCGGCACCTGCTTATGAAACATGGCTCAAGAGCTTCAAGTTTCTTTACGACCTCAATGGCATTCCGACTCCACCAAACCTGCCGCTGACCTTCGAAGCAGCGATTGAAAGTGAACTGTGCATAGCGGGAACGGCAGCTTTTGTGCGGGACGCTCTTCTTGGTCAGTTGGAAGTTGCTGGGGCCAACTATCTTCTTTGCCAGCTCGCGTTTGGGGATTTGCCATTGGAAGCGTCTCTATACACTGCAGTGACGATTCATTCTGAAATCATGACCCGATTTGACTGACCATGAACCCGTGGCGTAGGGCGGCTCGAAGGAGTCGCCCGCGGCGTCTTACCAGTAACTAGCGCGCTGCCGACCATAGGCTTGCAGCGCGTGGCCGACGTGGGATTCCATCGCTATGCCTGCCTAGGTCGGACGCCGTTTCCGGACGATGATTAGAACTGGTTTCTGGGGACGCGATACTCCACGGGACCACATTGCCCCACGTTACACCCCCTCGCTCAACATCGCTGTTCACACAGACCGTTTGCCACTGCCCGTCTTGCAGGCGGCAATCCACTGCATCGCCGAGGTTGGATCTTCCAATATGGCGGCCCGTTTCGCAAAGCCGTAAAAGGCAGCGCGGGCTGCGCTTAAGGGCTTGTTCCCATCGTAAGCGTCACAACATGCTTTAAGGGCAGTCTCGTGGATCAGGTCCCTGCGATCTTCGGGCCACTCATCGAGAAAATCGATGGCGTCCTCGAGGTTCGCAATCTCTTGCACGACATAGGCGGCACGCTTCACGAAAATAGGACTGCCGAAGACCTGCGCCTTCATTTCGTTTCCTCCCAACCCTGCTGAACGGCCACTTGCGAGGCGGACCTCATCGACAACCCGCCGACCATTGCAGAATGTGTTGTCAGCCCGATGACGCTTCAAGAGGAAAAGGCGGCAATTCATCCTCGGGAGGAACTGGATCGATCACCGATCTATGCCGCAGAATTGGCCGCGTCGACAAATTTCGATCGTTCTGGCGGCCGCCGATGAACGGCGAACCCAGTCGCCCAAACCGGTCTTTCACCGCAACGAAGCGAAAGACAGCACGACATCGCCTGGCAGCGCGCCGATATAGGAAGCTGCAAGCTCGGGGCTGGATTAATCCAGCCCAAGCCTTTTCTTCAGTTCCGCATTTTCCTTGCGCAGACGATCCGCAAGCAGGCTCTTCAGCCGCTTGTTTTCTTCCTCGAGCGCGACAAGATCCTTCAGCTCGTCGCTGTCCCTTGCAGGCGTCGCCGCTTTCTTCCAAAGATAATATGTCTGTTCCGAGATGCCGGCCTGCTTTACCGCGCTCTTGAGAGTGGTGCCGCCGCCGATCGACGTCTCGATCTGAGCGAGCTTCTGGCCGCGCTCCCTTACGGAGTAGACCTTGCGGCCTGTCCGTGCCGATGGCGGTGCTTCAGTGGTCGCGGAGGTCGGCTTGGCGCCGTTCTTGCGGCCAGGCGCGCTCGGCTCAGCGTTTGGCTTTCTCGACCGCGGTGTTCTTGCCCTCGATTTTGACGTCTCCGCTCCGGCTGCCGGTTCGGTAGGAATTACTGCTGTTTCGGTTTCCATGCGATTTGCCATGAAATTCTCCATTTGCGGTTTGTGCAAAGGTTCAGCATCAATGGCCACGGCAGTAGAGTCAACAAGCTGACGATTTGACGGTTGAATCTTCTGGAGTCCCTCTGAAGTTTCGGCCATCGCCGCGGCGATGTCAAAATCACCCCAGATGGATCGGGTGGTTTTTTGATAACGGCGCTTCTGTTTGACTTCCACGGTGAATGGTCGCGTTTGCCGCCTCATAGTTCCTTCCTGGTGAGAACGAATAAAAGAATGAAGTCGCCGCTCGAGACTCCTGGCGGTTCCTGGTTCGCGCGGAGCTTTATCGTAAAAGTCCCTCGACGAGCAAGTGACACCGGTCGAGCCAGTGTTCGCAAGCGGGCCGAGCGCAGGCCTCGGCGCCAGAAGAATGGCTGCAAGCTACGGGAGTGGGTGCATTCGGCTCGGAAATGCTTGAGCGTCCGAAGCTGCAGGGCGGTGCAGTATCGGATCAAATGTCGCATCTTGCCGTCGGCGAACTCGGGAACTCTTGTTGAAATTGAAAAACTGCGGCATCTCGATTGTGTTCAGCGCGCATGAAGAACTCGCCAGCAGATGATAAGGCCGGACCTCGCCAGCGGTTTAGCGTCTGCCCACAATCATCTGCCTGGGTTAGCAGGCGCGCTCACTGTGGCAGCTTGGCTTGAGCCGCGAGGCCGTGGTTGAGTGAGCTGAAGAGATCCAGCCTCGCGGCCGATTCCGAAGCTTTCCAATAATGGCGAAGAGAACATCTGCACTCGTACCCTTTCAGCACAAGACATTCCGTTCTCTGTGGTCGGCGGCCCTTGTTTCGAATCTTGGGACGCTAGTTGAAGGTGTGGCGGCTGCGTGGCTGATGACGAGTATTGCCAGCTCCCATGGAATGGTGGCGCTTGTACAAGCATCGACCACCTTGCCCTACATGATCTTCTCGCTCGCAGCCGGAGCGCTCGCCGATAACTTTGACCGTCGCCGGATCATGCTAATGGCGCAACTGCTGATGGTTTGCGTATCAGCGTCCCTGGCGCTCTTGACCTACGCCGGGGAAATCACACCCTGGACGCTTCTGGGTCTCACCTTCCTGATCGGCTGTGGTTGGGCATTGCACGATCCGTCGTGGCAAGCCTCGATGGGAGATATCCTGCCTCGCGAAGACCTCCCAAGCGCAGTTGCGCTCAACGGCATGAGCTACAACCTCATGCGCAGCATCGGACCGGCGATTGGCGGCATAATCGTGGCGACCGCCGGGGCAGCCTTCGCGTTTCTCTTCAATGTATTTTGCTATGTCGCGCTGATCGCCGCCCTCTTGGGCTGGAAAACTGTGCCGGCGCGACGAGCGCTGCCGCGGGAGGCTTTCGGAAGCGCGATGGCGGCAGGATTCCGCTATGTGCTTATGTCGCCAAACCTTCTCAAACTGATGTGCCGGAGTTTCATTTTCGGCCTCACTGCAGTCGTCATTTTGGCCCTCCTGCCGTTGGTTGTTCGCGAACAGGTTAAGGGCACTGCGGTCACGCCTGGGAGCAATCTGTGGCGCGCTCCTCATCGGACGAGCCCGCGAAGTTCTCTCCAACGAATGGGTTGTTCGCGGTGCGTTCTTTACACTGGCGATCAGCTGCTTGCTTCTGTCGTGGAGCGAGCACGTTTGGCTGAGCTGCCTCCTCGTCATGCCAGCCGGTGCGGCATGGATCCAGTCATTCTCGCTGTTTAACGTCACCGTTCAGCTTTCGGCGCCTCGCTGGGTGGTGGGACGAGCCCTCTCTCTCTATCAGACGGCCGCATATGGCGGCATGGCAGCGGGAAGTTGGCTCTGGGGCCAGTTAGCGGATCTGCAAGGCGTCTCGGGAGCCTTGCTCGTCGCAAGCCTGGTTCTTGTATTTGGCGGACTGCTCGGCGTTATTTTGCGTCTTCCGGATCTTGAAACGCTCAAACTGGATCCGACCAACACCTTCTGCGAACCAACCCTGTAGCTTGACCTTCGACCACGAAGCGGTCCGATCATGATAATGGTCGATTATCGTATTCACCAGAACGACGTTCCAGAATTTCTCAATGTGATGGCATCATGGCGAAAAGCCCGACTGCGAGACGGGGCCAGGCAATGGGCGCTGCTGCGTGACCTGGAAAAGCCCGAACTGTGGACCGAATGTTATCATGTGCCAACTTGGGTCGAGTATGTTCGCCACAACAACAGGCAGACCCAAGATGACGCCGAAATCGTTGCGCGCCTTGAAGCCCTGCACTGTGGCGACTGCCCGCCCAGAATTCACCACAAGATCGAACGGCAAACCGTGAGCGTACATGACGATATGCCGCTCCGGCCCCATTTCGACAGGACTTGAGCGAAACCGCAAACCAATAGCTTGGCTCAAGATAAGGCGGCGCCGGAAGCCCCGTTTGCTCAAAACGATGGAGCAGATCTTGGGCCAGCGATGCGCCAAGCGCGTAGCGTTTCTCGTCTTCGTCCATGAGGCTAAGGCCCGGTCAGATTTCGGCGATCTATGCTAGCCAATGAATAAGCGATCCTCGTCGGGCTTCAGCAAGTCAATGACGCGTGATTTTCTGAGACGCCGCGAGGCTTGGACAAAAGTCACGGGATCTATCGCGAGCCTTTTTTCGTGAAAATCAAACGCCCGTCATGTGTGGTGGCGATCTCGACATCGCACAGGCGCTCGATCTGCTTGTGCAAGGCCGGCAATGCGTCGGGTATCACCGTTCGGCAAAGCGCTTGCACCAATGCGCTGGCTCCTCAGAACTTCGCGCCTCAGATCTGTAGCCCGCTGCTTCGGAGGTTTCGGGTTGCTCATCGGGCGTGTCGTCGAACGAGGCGTGGTTGAGCATGTAGAGTTTGGAATAGAGACCGCCCATTTCGATCAACTGGTCGTGCTTTCCGGATTCGGCGACTTTGCCATTCTGAAGAACGATAAGGCGGTCGGCGCCTCGGACTGTGGCAAGGCGATGGGCGATGACGAGGCCAGTGCGGCCTTCGAGGAGCCTGACCATAGCCTTCTGAATCAGCATTTCCGTATAGCTATCGATATTGGCGGTTGCCTCGTCGAGTACCAGAATCTTGGTGTTTGCGACAAGCGCACGGGCAAAGCTGATAAGCTGGCGCTGGCCCAGCGAGAGATTGCCGCCGCCTTCACACAGATCGGCATCGTATCCACCAGGAAGGCGCACAATGAAGCTGTGCGCGCCGACCGCCATAGCGGCCTCGATAACCTCTTCCCGCGTGGCTTCAGCCTTGTGGTAGCGGATGTTCTCGAAAATCGTGCCGGTAAAGAGGAACGGCTCCTGGAGCACCATGGCGATCTGACCGCCAAGCGATTTCTGGGTGAGATCGCGCACATCATACCCGCCGACCAGCACCTGGCCCTCCTGGACATCATAAAAGCGGTGGACGAGAGCCATTGCACTGGATTTACCTGAACCGGTCGGCCCCACCAGGGCGACGGTTTCGCCGGGATTGACCCGAAACGACACGTTCTTCAATACCGGATGCTTGGGATCATATCCGAAAGTAACGTTCCTGAACTCGATCGAGCCGTCCATCTCGGGGGAAAGCACCGTGGCATTCGGTTTGTCCTGGACCTCAATCTTGACGTCAAGAACGTCTGTCAGTCGCTTTCCCGACGCCATCGCCCTTTGCATGATCGAATATTGCAAGGTGAGGGAGCGGATCGGATCGAAGAAGCGCTGGATGTAGAAGAGGAACGCGACCATCACACCCACATCGATGCGATCGCTCATCACCATTGAGCCGCCGACGACGATGACGACGGCCATGGCGACGCCCGTCAGGCTATCGACGATCGGCACCATGATCTGGCCGTATTTGGCGGCGGCCAGGTTTGTCTTGAGATTGGCGCGGGCTTTGTCGTCATAGAGCGTTAGATTGACCTGCTGGCGGTCCAGGGACTGCACTGCCCTTACGCCATGAATGGCCTCGGCCAGCGCGCCGTTGGAAACCGAATTGGCCTCGTTGGCAGCCATGAAGGCGCCGCGGGCGCGCGGCAGCCAGAAGATGCGCACGATGAGGAGAACAGGCACCAGTGAAAACGTAAGGATCCCCAAGCGAACATCGAGCCACAGCATGACGAAGACGATGCCAAAGACAAGAATGATGTCGCCCAGGCAAAACACCGAGGTTTCGAGGAATTCCTGCATGGAATTGACGTCGCCCTGCAGACGCGACATCAGCCGTCCCACCTCTGTCTTGTCCATAAAGGAAAGCGCCACGTCTTGCAGATGGCCGAACGTGGCGCGCCGAATATCGAACAGAACTTTCTCCGCCATTTTGTAGACCATGATCTCTTGCGTGCAGCTGGCGCTGAAATTGACCGAAATGGTGAAAAGGAAGGCGCAGGCGGCTCCGAGCAGAGCCGAACGATCGCCGCTTCCCGGCTGCATGCCATGGTCGATAGCAAAGCGGATGATCAGCGGGACGAGAAGCTGCGTGCCGGTGAGGATCAACATCGCGGCAACCGAGACTATCAAGTTGGTGCGGTAGGGTCGCACGAACCCCCAAATGCGTCGGACAATATTCTTGTCAAATGCCTGCCCGAACATCTCCTCTTCGATGCGATGCGAACCGACGACCGCATGGGGCGGACGTCGGTCTTCGTGGGCATCGTCGCGGTGCGTCTCGACTTCGCTACCCTGGAGCATCAGCTCACCCCCTCTTGGTTGGGCAGCATGTCATCAAAAGCGCGCGCTTGGAGATCGTAGAGGGCCTTGTAGCGTCCGCCCTTCGCCAGAAGGTCCTCATGAGTGCCACGCTCGACAATCTCGCCGTTCTCGATAAACAGGATTACGTCGGCATCCATGAGCGAACTCAGCCGGTGGCCGATGATGATGGTTACGCGGTCCTTGGCAAAGTGCCGCATCGCGGAGCGAATGCGCTGTTCTGTGGCGGCATCGATCGCGGCAGTCGAGTCGTCGAATATGATGACCGACGGGCGCAGCATCATCGTGCGAGCGATCGTAAGGCGCTGACGCTGGCCGCCCGACAGAGATATGCCGCGTTCGCGCACCACCGTTTTGTAACCGGCCGGCAACCGGAGAATGTAGTCATGAAGCTGAGCCGACTCGCTCGCGCGCTCGATCCGCTGCGCGTTGGCCCAGGGATCACCATAGGCGATGTTGTTTTCGATCGTCGTGGTGAAGATGAATGCATCCTGCTGCACGACCGCGACGGCTCTGCGAAGCGTCGCCAGGGTGACCTCGCGGATATCCTGACCGTCAAGCGTGATGACGCCGCTGGCGACGTCGTAAAAACGAGGGATCAGATGAGCAATCGTCGACTTACCCGCGCCGGGCGGGCCGACAATTGCAATGGTTTCGCTCTTGCGGGCTTCAAAACTGATATTCTTCAGAATTGGGCGGTTCTCGGCGTCCGAATAGGCGAACGAAACATCCTCGAACCGCAAGGTGCCCTCGCTGATTTCGAGCGGTTTGGCGTCTGCTGCGTCCTTGAGCGCGATATCCAGGTCAAGTAACCCGAACAGGCGCGAACCACATGTCGAGGCTCGGGCAAAGCCATCGACTATCAAGCCTATCTGGCGAACCGGCATCTGGAGGATGGTCATAAAGGTAAGGAACGTGGCAAGTTTTCCGACGCTGATTTCGCCTGCGATGACTTTGTTGCCGCCGATCCACAGAACTAACCCCATGGCGAAAAAGAACGAGAAATTCATCGCGGAAATATTGCGCACGTAAATCTCGGCCCGTTTGTGCATGAGGCCAAGCGCACTCATCGATGCGCGGTCGAACTTCAGCATCTCGTAGGCCTGCGCTGAAAACGCGCGGACAACCCGGACGCCGGTGAGATTTTCTTCCATTACACGGCTGAGGTCGCAAAGCCGCTCCTGCAGGTCAAGCCAGGTGGCGCGCAGCTTGATCTGTGTGATTGATGAGCGCCATCCGACGAAGGGCACAAAGCTCAGCGCGAGGAGACCAAGAACCAGGTTGATGGAGATCAGCATGTGGGCGCCGACCCCGATCAACATGACGAGGAGCACGGCGCGAACCAGAGCGGCAGAGAAGTACACACGCACGCCTTCCAGATCGAGCATGCCGATCGTGATCAGATCGGCTGAATGCGCCTGGTCGTGAAAAGAAAAGCTGAGCCGCTGGATCTTCTCATAAAATGCGACCCGCAGTTCATACGCGACGTGATGTCCGACCGCTTCGGCAAAATAGTTTTGAGCCAGCGTGAAGAGGCCGCGCAGCACGCAAATGGCAAGCAGCAGCAGCGCCGAGGTCCGCAGCCCCTCTTGCGCTGCCGCTCCGCTGACACCCCCGCCGATGGCTGTCTGGGTCTGGTCTATGGCCTGGCCGAGGAGCTCGGGGATGAGCAATTGGAGCGATGCCGCAACGAGTGTCGAACTAATAGCCACGGTGACCTGCCAGGAGTGCCGCAAATTCATCCGGGTAATGCGGGCGATCGTGCTCAAGCCCTGGACCGGACCGGCCGCTTCTCCATTGGCGAGCGAATTCCCGGGCTTCGTCACGCCGCCGATAGCCTTACTGTTCGGGGGTGCATTCCAGTGATATCGGGCGGTTTGGGGGGCCTTGGCACGCCCGACTGCCCCGTCAAATGCCCAGGACATGCAAAGCTGGTTATCATCTGCTAAACGCCTGTTCCAACCAGTTGAGCCGCGGCTTCGCCTGCCGGCATGTCTATGACCGTGATTGCGTTTGCTGCAAGGAAGCGGCGTTCGTTTTTGGTCAGCGTTGCCGACTCCATAGCCGCGAAGTGCGGGCCGCTTGAGCGCTTGATGACCTGTCTGGCGTAGGTGCGCAGCATTTGGTCGTCGAACCGGCAGCCGAAGAAGAAGAAGCCGCGCTTGGTGCGCCGTTCCTTCACGGCGCGCGGGATCGGAGTCTGGATATCGATTTCGGTTAGCGCTTCGACGTAATCCGAATCTGCGATAAGGAAGTTTGCCGCCGGCTTGATGCTGCCGTGCGGGGTATAGAGGACTGTCGTTGCCGCCAAGTCTGGTTGGAGTTCCGTTCCAGACAAATCGTACGTTTTCGTCCAAACGTCGCCAACTGCGTGCGCCCGCGTGACGCCTTGAATTTCGACGACATCAGTGCGGCCGGTGTCTATGAAGGCCGCGCGCATGGCGCCGTCGTACCAGCTATCGACGATCAGCGAGAGGGGAAGTGTCGCGAGCCATGCATGGAAAACGGTCGGCGCCACCGGGCCTGCGAATATCTCAGCCATCCAGGCTTGGAGCGTCCGCCGCTGCCGGCGCTGCTCAATGAATTGAGCGACCGACCACATATTGGTGCGAATCTTGGAAGGAGCGGGCGCCCGCGCGTTGAATGCTGCGGCAACGGCTTGCGGCGTGTGCGGTACCGGCGGTTCCTCACACCTAAGCCGAAGCAGGTCGGGCCCCAGATACGGGATGATCTCATCGGCGCAGAGAGCCTTCTTCAGCAGTTTAAGCTGCTTTGCGGCATGACTGTCCCGATTGATCATGAGATGGCCCAAGGTCAGGATGTTATTCATGCTCGGTTCCCGTTGACGCTCTCAGGTTGCCGACCTGCGGCATCAATCCTCCTCGGAGATCTTTCTTGCCTCGACGGTGATCGGCAAAGGTGTATCTCGCGGAAGGTCGGGCAGAACGAGCCGCCAGCCGTTCCTGAGCGTTATAGACCCTCCCCATAGCTCTTCATTCTCGACGCCGATGATCGGCTCTTCGAGATCCTTCTTGGGCACATACGCCGACAGGCCGGCGCCGGTCTTGCGGATCATAACCTTCATCGGGCTGTTCCCTTTCTAGTGACCACAAGTGATTTCGGCACAAGGATCGCTGGATTTGTCGAGGCTGATCAGTTCGTGGGCGCGCATGCCAACGACGGTGCCGCGATCGAACCATTCGACCGCATAGATGTAGAACTGCTGGAGAAAGGTGCCGATGTCGCGCACATAGCCTTCATCGCCCTTCCGCACGAGGTTTGCGCCTATCTCCCTACCGGGATAGGTGCCGTCATTCTTTATGTGGCGTGTGGCACGGACCCGCTCGCCCGGCATAAATCGCGGAGGCTTGCGGATCTCGACCTCCTGTTCGCGTCCGAGGCCCATCCCCTTTCTTCCTTCCTTGCGGCTTCAGTTCGTTAATAAAGGAGGTCATGGCGTGGTCCGCAAGCGACCTCGACCGTGCCGCTAACCCGAGTGGGTTAGGCGGGAATGCAGGTCCCCGGCACCGGGCATACCGAGGCGCATTGCTGGGTGTCGAAGGCCTCCTTGCACTCGGTGCACTGCTTCGGATCGACCACATAGGTCTCGCCCTTGAATTTGATCGCGCTCGATGGACATTCGAACTCGCAGGCACCGCATTGCGTGCATTGCGAGGCGATGATCTTGAAGGCCATTTCTCAACTCCTGATTCGGTTGGGACGAGACGCTCAAGCCGTCGCCGCCAGTGGTTCGCTCCCAAACTCGGCGGCGTAAAGCGCGCTGATAGCGGTCTCGATGTAGTCGTAGCCATAAACATCCATTGCCCGGATTCCAGCTTCCGCGAGCTGATCCTTGGGGCAATCTCCGATCTTGGCGCACAGCACGATATCGATGCCTTTGAGCGCAGCTATGACGCCTTCGAGGGTGGCGTCCGCGCCCCGGCCGCCCAGGCAATACTGCTCGACCTTGCGATGCCCGATGAAGCTGATCCCCCTGTGAGAGGCCTCATAAACCTGGAATTCTTTCGAATGGCCGAAATGTTCGTTGATCCGGCCGCCGCCCTTGGTCGCCACAGCGATGTGGAGCGATTTGCCCGAACCCGTTGCCTTGACCGTCGCGACCGCTTGGCTTTTGGCTGCCACGTGATCGCCGCGCTCGCGCGCGACCACCTCCCGATAGGCGTTGCGTTTGCTGGCGTCGTAGGTGATGTCGTCCGAAATCTGGTCGATCGTGAACTCCTGGCCACGATCCTCGCCAAGCAGGCCGACAGCGTCGGCCCGGCACTGCCGGCAATGGCGCATCAGCTTGACGCCATCTTCAAGGCGATCCTGAAGCGTCTTCAGTTCCAACGCAGTTGGGCCGCGCTGCCCGCTCAGCCCGAAATGCGTACCGTGCGCCGGGTCGGAAATCAGTGGCATGACATTGTGCAGGAACGCGCCGCGCTCCTTTACCCATTTATTGACCTCGATCAGGTGTTCGCAGTTGACGCCGGGGATCATCACCGAATTGATCTTGGTGAGGATGCCGCGCGCGGTCAGCATCTCCAGGCCCAACATCTGCCGCTCGTGCAGGATCCTGGCAGCGTCGATGCCGGTGTGGCGGCGATTGTTGTAAAAGATCCAAGGATAGATCTTTGCGCCGATTTCGGGGTCGACCATGTTGATGGTGATTGTCACATGATCGACATTCATGTCAGCAAGCTCGGCAACATGATCCGGCAACGCGAGACCGTTGGTGGAGATGCACAGCTTGATGTCGCTGATTTCCGTGGCGACGCGTTCGAAAGTTGCCTTTGTCTTCTTCCAGTCGTAACAGGCGTCGCCCGGCCCGGCGATCCCGAGCACCGAGAACTGGGGCACTTCGTTGGCGACCGCGATTACCTTGCGTCGTGCCTGGTCTGGAGTAAGCTTTTCCGAGACGACCCCGGGCCGGCTTTCATTGGCACAGTCATATTTGCGATTGCAGTAGTTGCACTGGATGTTGCAGGCTGGAGCGACCGCCACATGCATGCGCGCGAAATAGTGGTGCGCCTCTTCGGAATAGCATGGATGGTCCTTGATCTTCTCCCAGACAGCGGAGTCCATCTCGTCCGGTTTTGCGGACGAGCCGCAGGATGAAGATGCGCAGCCGGCGGATTTCGCCATCGTCAGCAACTGGTCGAAGGATTTGGTGCTGACCAAACTCTCAAGCGAAATCGTCGGTAAAGACATGAACGGCTCCGTTCCTGGGTGGACGTTGCAGTTCGAAGCGCAAAAGTTGTGCCAGCTCAAAAACGCGGTTTTCAGTTCAATATGTCGGCTTTCATGCGCGATTCCGTCTGTTCGTTACGTCACATTTTTGTCGGGCTTGCGACTTGAACAGGCCGGCTCGCTCCACAGCGGCACCGGGTTCCAGCGATACTGGCCGAGCGCCGGCTTATGGTCGCCGAGATTGGGCGCGGTCTTCCAAAGCGGATAGTGCGCGGCCGTTAAGCGGCCGGGGTGCCGGAATCTCGGCCGGATGCGGTAGAGCCAGCTCGTTGGTGCCGCGGGGCGGAAGAGCGAGCCCGAAAACTGCTCGGCATAGAGGCCTTTGGCCGGCCGCGAGCAATCTGCTCGGTCGGATTGATGACGGAGACGGCGGACCCATTGACAGGCGTCAATTTATGCATCTTTCATGCAACATTGCTTTGGCCGAAAAATATACGATTATATCAGTGTTTGCCGCTGCGATTTATGCAGCAGGCCTACGGTCAAACGTGTGCGCCTCCGCCGGGTTTCACCCTGTGATATTTTTCGACAAGGTCAGGCGCGACACCGTATGCGACGCAGTTCAACTCATTGATCGACACGATGATGTCAGCGAAGGACTGAACTATGACATCCAGGTCTTCTCCCTCGAGCTCCCTGAATGCGTCTCTCGCGAAATCGCTTGGCATCAAATCGGAACTGGCGACTGCCTGGCTGAGATACTCAGCGACGGCGTCGTCAAGGCGCCGTCGCATTCTGATCTCCACTGAGCGCGGCACCCTCTTGGCGGTCGTTGCCACGAGGTAGGACGGCGCTGTGATCGCATAGCCTTCGGCGATCGCTTTACCGAGGTGGCTTGTATCAGCCAGTTCGTACCATGTCGTCATGCCGATCCCGTAAGCGGCTCTACCCACTCCGATGAAGGAGATGGGAGGCAGTCCTGCTTTCAGTAGCGGGATGTTGCTGAGCAGTCGCCCGGTCCTCTTGTTGCCATCGACGAAGGGCTCCAGGTAAGCGATGCCTGCAAGCAAAGCGAAGGAGGCCTCGAACGGATCTTTCGCTGTGGACGCCTTCCAGCAGAGCTCCGAAAGTCCCATTGATAACTCGGTGTGGTCGGACGACGGAACGTATGAACTGGTCGTGATGCTAACCGGGTCGCGTCGAACCGCGCCGAGATTGTTCTGCCTGACCAGAGTGCGCATGAGCATCGCGTTCAGTCTCATCACCGTCTCCGGAGCGATCTCCACTGTCGCAATATTGTCGATGACCCAGCCAATCGCCTGCTTGTGGTTCAAGATCATTTGGACTTCGATTTCAGACTTTCCGCCCGCGACCTCCGCGTATTTGATGAGCGCCTCGGTCTCAGGCAGGGAATAAGTATTTCCTTCAAGCGCCGAAGAAGCCCAGGACATCTCGATCAAGAATCTTTCGGCGATTTCACGCGTGTAGGTGGAAGGGTCGAGCTCTAGGCTACCCTTTCCGACGGACTCCGACATGAGCGCATGCGAAGCAGGATCAAGCCAGGGTGCAATGTTGGGGTCGTAGGATCTAAAGCGGTCTGGATCGTATTTCACCTGCGGTCGAAGGTGGCCCGGAATCGCAAACCACTTCGCTTCCGCCGTTAGGCTGAACGATGCATCTCTCGTGGTTCCTGACTTCTCGACGAGCCCGGCTGCGCCGAGTTTGGCAAGAGCTCTTGAGACCGAAGACTGACTGGATGGGGCAAGCTCTAAGAACTGGATTATCTTGGCCTGCGAGAGTCCGTTACCGCCGCGCCGAACGAGGGTCTCGTAGATGTTCTTTTCCAGGCCCTGGAGTTCCGGGACGCGAAGTACGGGATGCATAATAGCGCTGCCTCTCATCGTTTCATCCAATTAATGCATAAAATCTGCATAATTTCAAGCACCTGTCCTAGAAAGGGCGCGGAATGCATAAATTGTTATCGCAAGCATCTGATAATAAACGAATCTTTAGGGTATTGGATTGCCAGCATAAAAGCTGCATAAAACAAGGTTGACCATTGGAGGCATTCTCCTGAAGGCCTATGTAAAGGCGGATCAGCCAGCGCGATGCCGATCGGGAGCTGCAGCGAATTCTCCGGGACGATCGGCCACCTTCGTGCCTGCAGGAGCGACCAACAACCTGACCAAGCGGGGATTTTTGTGACTGAACAAGATCAGATGGCCCGGCCGCTATCGACAGGGCTCAACTTACTCGGATTGAAGCTGTACAGGAGGGGTTCCTATGCCAGCACCTGTATGCCACCGCCGCGCTGCTTCGAGCGAAGCATACCGGCGCCGTCAACGTCGTTGTCGAGAGTGATGAGGATGTTGAGGTCGAGGCGGCTGATTTATCGGCGGACCCAAGCCGCTGGTCGATCGGATGCCGCAAGCCTGGCACGACAGGCTGCGGCGGACGGCCTACATTCCTTCGCTCGCCTACCGGCTGGCGATGATTGCCACCGGCAAGCTCGACGCGACCTTCGTCAAGCCGAGCGCGCATGACTGGGACATTGCCGCCGCCGATCTCATCCTCACCGAGGCTGGCGGCGCGTTGCTCGACCGCCACGGCAAGCCGCCGCGCTATGCCGGCGAGGTGATCAATCACGGCGCGCTCGCCGCCGGCAGCGGTGAACTGCTCGGCGTCCTCGCCAGGGTCATCGCGGAGATTGATCAAGGGTGAGTCGGCCCGCAGTTCCAAAATCGGTTTCTTTGGGCTAAACGTTTCACAAAATTCATGAATCTGCGAAGGATCGGCATGGCCGTGGAAGACGGAAAGAAGCAGCTTTTGCACCTGGTTTTCGGCGGCGAGCTGAAAAAGCTGGGTGGAACCGAGTTCCGTGATCTCGACACCCTCGACATTGTCGGCATCTATCCCGACTATCAAACCGCGCTTGGCGCCTGGGAAGCCAAGGCGCAGGCCAGTGTCGACAATGCCCATATGCGTTATTTCGTTGTCCATCTGCACCGTCTGCT
Organism: Mesorhizobium sp. M1A.F.Ca.ET.072.01.1.1; assembly: GCF_004023325.1. Classification (NCBI taxonomy): domain Bacteria; kingdom Pseudomonadati; phylum Pseudomonadota; class Alphaproteobacteria; order Hyphomicrobiales; family Phyllobacteriaceae; genus Mesorhizobium; species Mesorhizobium sp. M1A.F.Ca.ET.072.01.1.1. The sequence goes on from NZ_RZSF01000021.1 coordinate 23,047, forward strand.
CGACCCAGAATCAAAGGTCGGCGGTTGACGTCGATGGAGCATGAAGCGGTGAAAGGGGCGACCAGGCGGCGCGCCGCCAGACGTGGCGGAACGCGTACGCTGTGGCGGCGCATCCGCGAGCCGTTGGCGCAGTCGAGTTTCGTCAAGAATTTCATCGCCAGCCTGTTCGCCTGGTTCCTGCGGCTGATTCGGCTCACCAGCCCGCTTGTCGAAGGCTCGACGAAGGTTGCCGGCGGCGCTTATGCGCATCTCGAGCCCGGCATCATCGCGCTCTGGCACGGCCAGCAACTCCTGACCCCTGCCTATTACCCCAAGGGCCGGCCGCTGGTCGCCATGGTCTCGCGCAGCGCCGACGCCGACCTCCAGGCACTGATGCTCGAGAAATTCGGCATCGAGGCGGTGCGCGGTTCCGGCGGCCGCAATCTTTCGAGGCCTGTCCGGTATCGTAGACCGAACCTTCGATCGCTTCCCGAAACTGTTTGACGGCCGCGCTTGGCGTCGTCTCGGCAAGGTAGGCGAAGTTGCTGGCCGAAATCAGGCGAGCGCGCAGAAAGCGTGTTCGAGCGCCCGGAGCCTAGCAAGGTCGTCGTGACCCCAATCAGCGGTCATCACTGTCCCTCTTTCGCCGCTCCGATTCAACGGCGCCTGCCTGTCGAACATGGCCTCGACGACGATTAGATCGTCGTTTCGCCTTTGTCAGTCCTCAACCTAGAGCTGCCCCATTAGCAGGCCGCCGCCTAACGGGGGTTCCATGCTCGAAAAGGAATCTCGATCTTGGTGTTGTCAGGGGAAGTCTTGATCAGCTTCATTCCGCCCCTTTCGAGAACGTCGACCGCGATGTCTGCGATTGGATCGAACTCTGCCCGCTCATCCCATTCGCCGAGCCGATCCCAAAGTTTCCTGTAAGCGGTTTCGAGCTTTTCGAAATACTCGGTGAACCGATGATCGTTGAGCGCTTCGGCCAATTCGGGAAGATCGGCGATCTTCGCGGCATTAGGTAGCAAACGCCAGCAAACGCCACCAATACCCAGCCAAGTAGTAGTTCTGCCTACATTTTTCATTGTCGACAAGCAATGCAAAAAAGAGAATTTCCTATTTCTGATCAAGAAGCGTGAGCAATCGCTCGGTAACGACATGGGCGGCAGCATCCGTTTCGTAGGGATGCGGACCCATTCGGAGCATGGTGTCCATGTCGGAGCGAAACTTCGGCCTTTCCCCTTCTTCGCCAATTCCTCCGCATACTCGGCAAAGGTGATGACGGATCCTTCACGTTGCATGTAGTCCGCGAATGCAGCGACGGCTCGTTGCGGATCAAGACGATGGGCGGCCTCGGGAGTCGGCGCGGTGAGCGCCCACCAAAGATCGAACAGGTCGCGCCCCTGATTGCGCTGCAATAGCGGTCGCCAACCAGTACCAAGTCAATATCCTCGGAGTATCGTGCGGCTGGAGCGAGATGCACTTTGTGGAGGACGGTGCCTCCGCGCATGGCGACCTGCTCGGACAGAAATGGGTCGGAGAAGATTGCGACCATCGCTCGGGTGAGCAAAAGGTCCTGCTCGACCTGGGTGTCCTCGGGCCAAGGCGCGTGCTCTCGCCATGTGATGATGTCTCTCTGTGGAATCACGAGGTCGCCTCCAGGTTCGAGTTCACCCTGATGTGCCAAGCCATGTCGTCCTCCCAGGGTGAAGGCCCGCCGACCTCCAGTTCCACTTTCCTCGGATGGCGTCCGACCAGCCACTCCTTTACGGCGGACGATGATCGAGACGGTCCACTTCGATCAAGAAGATATCCGAGACGCTGGGCCGACGGTGTATCATCGGTAGCGTTCAACGCTTGGACCAGTCGATCTCTCCGGAACGCCCTTGCCAGGTCAGCTAGGATCATCGCCGTTCGGTCGATGCCGCAGGGGCGGTAACGCAACAAGTCGAGGATGGTCGGTTCAGGCTCACTGATGGCGACGGTGCCCCACGGATTATGGCGGCTCCCTGTCTGGACACCTGAAATATCGGACTTGGCGAAAAACCGCAGTCGCGTACGTCCTACTTCCAGAGGGCGGAGCCACCGGGAGGTCACCACTTGCGTTTCCATGATGGCGAAATGGGCCCGATCCGTGTGCCTCTGCCGCAGACAGGAGGCCCAAGTAGTAAGGCAAGTGGAGATGTTCCATAAGATCGCTGATCCACCAATCAATAGGTGGCGCCCCCAGCGTACGGTATTCCGGCGGTACGATGACGAAGAAGTCAGCCTTGCGGGAAATCCGCGTGATGGCGCCAGTTTTGGCATGACGCATGAGCGCCGCTTGGAGGTTGGCTCCTGACGGCCCCGGTGCGCGCGGCAATGTCGCTCGTGGAGAACGTGCCATTGCCACGCCGATTACACCGTCTTCTTCGCTGGAGGCCGTCAAAGGTCGAAGGCCTTCAATGCCGCGATCGAGAGTGGCTAAAGCTTCATATTAGTCCCCAGAAATGGTAACGCCATCGACGCCGCTGAGGTCCATCGATCTGCCGAGAACCCTCATCGACCCTAATACTCGACTCGCGAGCGTTGTCCTCGCTCTCAAACGGGCCGCTGAGGCTGATATATGGTGGTGCCAGCATCGGCCCACCCGAGCAATGCAACGTATCAAATATCTGTTACATGAATGCCATAGCCAGATAGGCGGCAAATCGCTACGGCTCGAAAAAAGACGGGAAATATCAGTGAAATACCAATCGGTCGTCGCGCTTGGCATCTCGGCAACGGTGTCTTCTGTCGCGCATGCGAATGACAAAGCCGTTTATGCCCATCCGGGCCAAAGTGTCAGTCTTCAGGCGGGAGTTGGCTACACTTGGCTCGAAGGCAACGAACTGGTCTACGATGGTCAAGGCAATCGGATCAGCCATCTCATCTGGGATACGCAGGCGCCCGTCCTGACGCTTGGTGCCGATGCCGAGGTCACTGACAATTGGCGGATCATGGCGCATGGCACGTTCGGCTTCTCCGGCACCGGCAAGAGCCATGGTGCAGACTACGATTGGATTGTGCCACTCAGCCCAAGCTACGCGTTCAACGACTGGTCGGGCCGATCCCTTTCCCCGGCCGATCTGGACCGTTATATCGCTGTAGACATCGCAGCGGGCCGCGACTTCGTCATCGACGACGCCACCAAGGTCAACATCCAAGGCGGCTTCAAATACACCGATGTCAAGTGGACCGACCATGGCGGTTCCCACGTCTACCGCTCGGCAGGGTTTCGCGACGACGTTGGCACTTTCGCGAACGTGCCTGGCATCACCTTCGAGCAGCGATATCCTGCCATTTTCCTCGGCGCTCAGGCCGCGAGGACCAGCGGCCTATGGACCTTCACCGGGCTTCTTCGTGGCGGCGTATCGGTAAGCCCTTCCGATACCGATCATCACTGGCTCCGTGACATTCGTTTTGAGGACCGGTACGATCTCGCGCCCTTCGTCTCCCTCGGTGCACAGGCCGGCTACAAGGTCGCCGCGAACACCGACTTTTTCGTGGGAGGCAGTTACGACCGCTACTTCAGGACGAAGGGTGACATGACGCCTTACGACATCCCGACCGGGACGCAGTTGGGCGGTCCGAACGTCAACTCAGCTGGCATGGACTTCTACTCGTTGACGCTTTCGGCTGGCCTGAAGATGACGTTCTGACCAATCGCCGAGAGGTTGCCCGGGGCTTGCGAGGCTAGCCGCCCATATCGGCGGCTGGGCAACGCAATTCCGGGCAGAAAACCGCTCACACTTTTCCTTGAAAATTGCTCTAACGGTCATTTTGGGGCGGCGATCATTGCGCCGTTTAATTGGCCACACCATCAGCATAACTGACCCACCCGGCGAGCGATACGTGGCAGTCGTGGCGCCTAGAATATTAAAATCCCCTAAGCACAACATGCTCGATGACCTGAGACCCTGAAGCCGACCACATCCCAGGCTGCTTTGACGAACTCCTCCTTCGTCAGCGCCGTGATGCTTGCCGGTGTTGGAAAGACATCGAGGAACGCGAAGAACCAATCGCTGCGGCTGTTTCCACGAAAGCGATCGATCTCGGGAAAATAAAGCGGCAGGTAGTGCGTCAGGATACGGTGCTGGATTCGGTCTTGGCTCTTGCGATCGCTTCATGCGTCTTCGACAGCTCCTGCACGTCGTTGATTCCGGCGCGAAGTGGATCGTGATAGCGCTGCGTCGCCTGGATTCTCAGCATGTGCAGGATCACCTGCGCATCCTTGGGATCGTTCTTGTCCCAACTGCGCAAGCGCGGGCAACAATCGATCTATGCAAGGAGGACTACAACCGGAACTGACCGCACTCAGCCCTGGGAAACATCACGCCCACCGAATTCGCCAAGAAAATGGCGCTGGAAAAACAGGCCGCATGAAGCCAGAAAATGAAACTCTGGACTCTCCATTGAACCGGAGGGACAAGGGTCTCAGGTCAGTCCATTTGATCTCCTGTGCGGAGTACGAGTTCATCAGAACGGCGGGGTTGGCCCCCTTCCTCGAATGCTCGACGAGCGTCACTATCCGACAGTAGTCAATCCCAAACGAACGTCTGACGTGTGTGGCGCTGGCAGCGCCAAGGCTTGACGGAGGCACAACGCCTACCAATCCATCACCACCTTGCCCGAACTGCCGCTGCGCATCGCGTCGAAGCCCACCTGGAAATCATCGATCCCAATGCGGTGCGTGATCAACCCCGAAACATCCAGCGGTCCCTGCACGAGGGCGATCATCTTGTACCAGGTCTCGAACATCTCGCGGCCGTAGATGCCCTTCAAGTGCAGCATCTTGAAGATGACCTTGTTCCAGTCGATCTCGAAGCCGTTGGGCGCTATGCCGAGGATGGCGATCTTGCCGCCATTGTTCATGATGTCGATCATGTCGCGGAAGGCGGGCGCCGCGCCCGACATCTCCAGGCCGACATCAAAGCCTTCGGTCATACCGAGCTTCGGCATGACGTCGCGCAGCTTCTCCTTCGACGCATCGACGACATGCTGGACGCCGAGCTTGCGCGCCAGGTCCAGCCGGACCGGGTTGATGTCGGTGATGACGACTTTCCGCGCGCCGACGCATTGGGCGACCAGCGCGCCCATGATGCCGATCGGTCCGGCGCCGGTGACCAGCACGTCCTCGCCGACCAGATCGAAGGAGAGTGCAGTGTGCACGGCATTGCCCAGCGGATCGAAGATTGCCGCGATCTCGTCGGGCACGTCATCGGGGATCGGCACGACATCGTGCTGCGGGATCACCATGTATTCGCCAAAGGCGCCGGGACGGTTGACGCCGACGCCAAGCGTGTTGCGGCAGAGATGCCCTCTGCCCGCGCGGCAGTTGCGGCAATGGCCGCAGACGATATGGCCTTCGCCCGAGACGCGCTGGCCGACCTTGTATTCGGTGACCGCGGCTCCGAAATCGGCGACGGTGCCGACGAATTCATGGCCGGTCACCATCGGCACCGGCACCGTCTTCTGCGCCCACTGGTCCCAATTGTAGATGTGGACGTCGGTCCCGCAGATCGCGGTCTTCTTGACCTTGATCAGAACGTCGTTGGGGCCGATCTCCGGCACCGGCACCTCTTCCATCCAGATGCCCGGCTCGGCCTTGGCCTTCACCAGCGCCTTCATCATGTTGGACATTCTTTTGTTCCTTGAAGATCTTGATCCGAAGCCGTTTCTCGGCCGTTAGGAAATCACGCCCAGTTCCTTGCCGATCGCGCCGAACGCCTCGACCGCGCGGTCGATATCGGCGCTCGAATGGGCGGCCGACATCTGCGTGCGGATGCGCGCCTGGCCCTTCGGCACCACCGGGAAAGAAAAGCCGATGACATAGATGCCGCACTTCAGCATGCGTTGCGTCGAGTCGCGTCTGAAAGGCCACCACTAGCACACGGCGCGAGGAGGCCTGACGTTTGACGTCGCAGGGCGTCTAGAACTTCTTCACCTCGATACCATGCCGACGCAGGGCATAGCCGACTTGCCGCGGCGTGAGGCCGAGGATACGCCCAGCCTTCGCCTGAACCCAGCCGGCCTTCTGCATCGCGTCGATCAGCCGGTCGCGATCGGTCACACGCATGCCTGTTGTACCCGAGGCAGGATCGCTCGGACCGCGGCCGTTGACGGGCACCGCAGCGCCCTCGGAGGCGCCGATGCGCCTGGCTCCCAGCGGCGATTCAACCGGCAACCTGTTGCGGCCGAACTCATCGCTGGCATTGCCGTCATTTGCACGTGCAGCTCCTTTCCAGAGGAGGGAAGACAGGCACTGGCTATTCTGGCAGGCAAAATCTGAAGTGCCGATCGTGCTTGAACGCGCAAGCGTGGCCGTCCTTCGCACGCAGTTTTCCAGCTCACGGACGTTGCCAGGGAAGTAGCATTGCGAGATCAGGTCAAGCGCCGACGGCGCGAAGGCGAGCTCGCAATGGTTCTCCCTATTGAATCGATCGAGGAAGGCCTTCGCAAGGTGTGGAATATCGCCAGGTCGCTCTCTGAGCGGTGGCAGCATGATTGGCACCACATTGATGCGGTAGTAAAGATCGGCCCTGAACTCTCCGTTCACGACAGCCGTCTCGAGGTCCTTGTTGGTGGCGCATATGAGCCGGACGTCGACCGTTAGCGTCCTGGTGCCGCCGACGCGCTCCAACTCGCCTTCCTGCAAGACGCGCAACAGCTTTGCCTGGAAGGCAGGCGAAATCTCGCCGATTTCGTCAAGCAACAGGGTTCCGCCATTCGCCAATTCGAAACGGCCGGCGCGCTGCGCGACAGCCCCGGTGAAGGCGCCCTTTTCATGCCCAAACAACTCCGATTCCAGAACGCTTTCAGGCAGCGCGGCACAGTTCAGTTTGACGAAAGCCTTCTTACTGCGAGGTGAAAGCTTATGGATGGCCTGTGCAAAGAATTCCTTGCCGGTGCCGCTTTCACCCCGCAAAAGCACGGTGGAGTTAGTCCTTGCTACGACCGCGGCGGTTTCAAGCACCTGCTTGAGTGCGAGACTTTCCCCGATGATCCCGTCGATTTTGACATGCGAATGCCGGGCAGGGCGGGTCTCCTTTTCATCAAGGGATTTCTCCGGTTTCCGTTGCTCCTCGACAAGCCGCTGACGATCTGTGCTCAGGATGCGATGGAGGCGGATGGTCCGGCCGACAAGGTTGCCGACCATCGTCAGGAAGCGTACGTCTTCGTCGCAACACACGCTGGCGGCGCCGTCCCCGACACGGTCGATCGACAATGTCCCGAGCATTTCATCCTCAGCCTCTACTGGCACTCCGATAAAGGTAACCGGCATGGTGGCGCGGCTCGAAGCCGTTTGAAGATCAGCCTGAAATAGTTCGGACTTGCTGACATCGTGTATGACGAGCGGCCTCCCCGTAGCGACGATCCGGTCTACCACGGCCTGCGGTATGACGCGCCGCCGGTCCGATTGAGGTGCGTGGTTGTTGCCGGAGGTTACGGCAATCTCCACCTCGCCTTCCGCGTCCAGGACGACGATTGCTCCATGACGCATTTGCACAAACGAGGAGAGTACGTTGACGACATTGGCAAGCGTGATCTCCAGCCGCGTGGGGGCGGTCAGGATCTCGGATATCTCATAGATTCCCCTGCGCGGGATGTTCGGCTCGTGCATGGCTTTGATAGGTGGCGGAGCGGCGCGAAGCCCATCCCGCATTACTTGACCCATGGAAACACCTCAGGGGTTGTAAGGTGCCCCTTCCAAAGCGCCTTTCTTTCGACTCGCGACATCCTAGTATTCACGAGCCCCTGTTCAATTGCAAATTGTCATGTTGCAATCGCAACAGTTCCAGGTATCGGCTCTGGCAACGGCGCGCGCGTGCCGGGGTCATCCGAACTTGAAGAGCACACCGAAGCCGCCGCGCGGATAATTCCACTCGATCTCACCACTGGCCTCGCACAGTATCCGACAGGTGCCGCACTCCATGCAGCCGTCGGCGGTGATCTCCACTTGGCCCTCGTCGGTCAATTCATAGCATTGGGCCGGGCAGACGCGGGTCAACGCGAGCAGGTTGGCGCTTGGCTTCCGGTGTGGCCGCACTTTGATATGCGGGCGCCCCGAATCGACCAAGTAGCGATTCTGGTAGAGCTTCTCCTCGATGCGTGACGCTGGGATTGTCATTTCGTGTCTCCTAGCGCCAGGCAAATGTCAGGCGGACCACGTCGCTCAGCAGCCCCCAGCGCGAACGCGCCTTGATGAAGGCAGTAGTGGTCGCCTTTTCCTTGTCGATTTTCGGGGTGCCGTCGACCCGCATGAAGTTCTGGGCCGCCTGCGACATCAGCTGCGGGTAGGTGGTGAAGAAATTTCGTGAATTGGTGTGGAGCAGGGCCGGCATGTCCTTGTATTTCTTCAGGTCTTTGATTACGAAAGACTTGTCTAACATGGTCTTGTAGAGCGCAAGGTTCTGTCTGGTCATGGGCCGCTTGCGGCTCTTGACCTGCACGATTGCCTCAGCGGCGATGCGGCCGGAGGTCATGGCGAGGTTCGAACCCTCGCGGTGGACGGCGTTGTTCAATTGTGCGGCATCGCCGACCACCACCCAACCGTCGCCAAAAAGCTGCGGAATCGCCTTGTAGCCACCTTCGGGAATGAGATGCGCGGCATATTCTTTCACCTCTGAGCCGGCGATTAGAGGCCGGATCGAAGGATGATTTTTTAACGTATCGAGTACGACGTATGGGCTCTCCATCGTCGCAGTGAAATCCGAAACAAGGCAGCCGATGCCCAGTGAGATCGACTCCTTGTTGGTGTAAAGGAAGCCGAGCCCGGCCATGCTGCGCGAGATTGTACCCACGGCCTCGATCACGCAGCCTTCACCGGCCTTGAGGCCGAACCGCTGCTCGATGACCTCTTCAGGCAGGAAATGCATTTCCTTGACCGCGAGCGCCACGGATTTCGGCCTCGGCATCTCGCGAAGCCCGGCGCGCGTGCCAAGCAGTCCGGAGACACCTTCTGCAAGAACGACAACGTCGGCGAAAATCTCTCCGCCGGTCCGGTCGGTGCGGACGCCGACCACCTTGTCCTTGGCATCGCGCACGAGTTCCGTCACGGTCGTCTCGCACAGAACCGTCGCACCGGCCTCGCGCACCTTACGCGAAAACCATTTGTCGAACTGGGCGCGGATGATCGTATAGCGGTTGGGCTTGGCCTCATTGAAGTCGTCCGACCGATAGTGAATCCCGGTGTGGGATGTGTCGTCCATCACCCAAAGCCGCTGTTCAACCAAATGCCGCTCGAGAGGCGCATCATCCCGGAAATCCGGGATGATCTTCTCCAGCATGTTCGCGTACATGATTGCACCCTGGACATTCTTGGAGCCCGGATATTCACCTCGCTCCAACTGCAGCACCTTTAGGCCTTGGCTTGCCATGATGTAAGCAGCAGCGTTACCGGACATACCGGCTCCAACAACAATGGCGTCGAATTTTTCTTCGATCATGTCCAGTTCTCTAGCTCGCAAGTTTATCGCGATTGTGGGGCGACAGCCGCCTGGTGAAGGCTTCCGTCAGTGCGGGCAGGAAGCGGATCGCGTCGGTGACGATCCCAAGGTGGGCGAAATCGAAGATCGGCGCGTTCGGGTCGGTGTTGATGGCCACGATGAGATCCGCCCCTTCGACGCCAACCCGGTGCTGGATGGCGCCGGAAATTCCGGCCGCTATGTAAAGCTTCGGCCGGATGGTTTTGCCAGTTTGGCCGATCTGCCGATCAGCCGACAGCCAGCCCTTCTGGACCAACGGGCGCGAACAGCCATGCTCTGCGCCAATTGCTCGCGCGAGATCCTTCACAAGCTGCAGGTTCTCCGCCGCGCCTAGACCGAGACCTCCCGCAACCACAACGTCGGCATAAGCAAGATTCACCTTTGCCGACTGGCTATCCGGCAAGAAGCCGAGGATTTTGGTAACGATGTCGTCCTCCACTACCGATAGCTGGTGCCGGATAACACGCCCGACCGGCTTATCCACCCGCTGCGGCATGGGCATGACCCTCGGTCGCACTGTCGCCATCTGCGGTCGGTAATTGAGCGTATAGATCGTGCACAACAAGGAACCGCCGAAAGTCGGACGGGTCGCGGCGAGCGAACCGTCGGTATCCACATCGAGTTCGGTGCAGTCGGCTGTAAGCCCTGTCTGCAACGTCGTCGCGACCGAACCGGCAAGATCCCTGCCGAGAGTGGTCGCCCCGAGAAGCAGGATCTCGGGTTTGTGGGTATCGACCAGATCCGTCATCGCCTTGGCGAAAGGCTCGTTCCTATAGTCTGCAAGCAGCGGCGCCTCGACGTAGTAGACAAGATCGGCGCCGTAAGCGAAAGCCTCGGCTACCGCAGAGTGGGTGGTCTCTCCCGGCGGTCCGAGCACGATCCCCGCAAGCTCGACGCCAAGCTTGTCGGCGAGCTTGCGACCTTCACCGAGCAATTCGAATGATACGGGATGGACCTGGCCGCGCTCGAGCTCGATGAAGACCCAGACGTGGCGGTAGTCCTTGAAACGCTCGGGCAGCTCCTTCTTTGTGCCGGCACGGCCGGCGGCAGGGCGGGGGGGTTCTCGGTTCGCGGTCGACATCGTCTCTCCTTGCCGTCACGCGCCGCCGTTGAAGGCGAGCTCCTGTTCCAGCGCCGGCTGGCGGGTTAAGATCGCGGCGATGAGTTCGTCAGCGAGATCGCGTAAGGTCATCTCTGTGTCGATAAGTGCTGCTTTTTCCGCGCGCGCAGTAGGGGCGAACACGCGCTTGACGACCGTCGGCGAGCCGCGCAGGCCGCATCTGGTGAGGTCATCAATGCCGGCGTCGGCCGCACTCCATTTCAAGACCTGGCTGCGTGCGGCGCATAGAGCGTCCTCGAGGGAGCCCCGACGGAGCTCGTTGGTGCCTTCCAGCATCGTGATGAGACAAGGGAGCCTGCTCTTCAGCATCTGCGTGCCGCCTTCACAGCGGCGCTCGACCTTGATCTCGCGCGCAGCCAGGTCAACGGAGGGGATCTTCGCGACATAGGTGAGTTGCAGGAGATCGAGACGCTTGGCGATGCCGGGCCCGACTTGGGCGGTATCGCCATCGATCGTCTGCTTACCGGTGAAGACGATGTCTGGCGTGCCGAACGTCTCGCCAACCTTCGCGATAGCCTGGGAAAGAGCGAAGGAGGTCGCCAGCGTGTCGGAGCCGGCAAAATAGCGGTCGGTCAAGAGCACCGCGCGGTCGGCGCCGTAACCGAGCGCCTTGCGCAATGCGTCCTCGGCCATGGGCGGGCCCATGCTGAGCACGGTGACCTCGCCGCCATAAGCGTCGCGCAGTCTGAGTGCTTCTTCGAGGGCGAATAGGTCGTAAGGATTGATGATGGTAGGCACACCCTGGCGCATGATCGTGTTCGTGACGGGATGGACCCGTATCTGTGCCGAGTCCGGCACCTGCTTGATACAGACGACGATGTGCATTGGCGGTCTCGCTAGGCTTCTATCGGGATGCGGGCTTGGCAGTTGATCCTTGGCAGCATCATTCGTGCCAACTGTTCTGCGTGCTCCTATTCCTCGAGGCTCGGTTGGTTCCTTCCAGGGGAGGCGTTCGTGATGACACGATTTGTCGGCTTCTCGACATTGTCGCGTCGCAACCATGTCGCGCTCATTCTTTTGCGAACCGCTTCAGTACGGACTCGAACGGGACGAAGGTGCGGCCGGGCCTGGCAGGCTTGTTCGGATCGTGGTCTTTGAGCACCTTGAAGATCCGGTGCGTAAGCGGAGAGGAAGTCGCGAAGTCCTCGTAAGCGCGTTGCAGCGTTGCGCGCACCCGCGCGGCGACCACCTGGTCGGGCAGACCGGATAGATCTTCTTCGGCAAGGTATTGGCCCACGCGCTTCATGATATGAAGCCGTGAGACATTCAGCACGTTTGGATCATAAGAGACCCCAAGGAGCGCGAAGAACTCCTCCGCGGCCGACAGGCCCTTCAGTCGCGCGAGGATGTCGGTAACGTCGATGGGGCGGCCGTCAGGGGAACAATTCATTGCAATCTCGCTGGTCGGACAACTGTGGCGTCGCCATGTTCGTCGCCGAACTGGCCTGGACCGGTGACATCCGCGAGGCGTGCCTCGCTGCACATTCCATCGTAGAGCTCGACCAGTTGAGTTGCTGTCACGATCGATTTGGTCTCGGCCGCCTTGCGGCGGACGCGAGCCACGATTGCGGCTGCCAAATCCGGGTCGAGATCGCGACCGCTTTCGCTCAGCACACGGGCAATTGCGGTGGCGCCGGAATGCTTACCGATGACGATACGCCGGCAGCGGCCCACGAGTGCCGGGTCGAGCCCCTGATAGGCGCGCGAGTCCTTCAGCAGCCCTGCGACGTGAGTGCCGGATTCGTGGGTGAAAACATCGGCGCCGACGACAGGCTTAATAGCCGCCGTCTGCCGGCGGGCGGCGCAAGCCACCTGGGCGGCGAGGTCGGGCAATGCGGTCAGCTCGATGCCGGTATCCGCGCCGTCGATGACGGCCATCGCGGCCGCCACCTCTTCCAGCGCGGCATTACCCGCACGCTCGCCGAGCCCGAGGACGGTGACGGACGCATGGCGTGCGCCTGCGCGGATCGCGGCCAGCGTGTTGGCGGCCGCAAGGCCGAGATCGTTGTGCGCATGAAATTCGAGGTCGATTTCAGACTTCGCCATGAGGTGGGCGACAAGTTCGAAAGTCGAGAAAGGGTCGAGAATGCCGACCGTGTCGGCCAGCCTAACGCGGCTTGCGCCGGCGCGGGCAGCCGTTTCGATGACGCGGGCAAGATGATCCCGATCGGCCCGCGAGGCATCCTCGCAGCCCACAGCGACGAAGAAGCCACCGGCGACTGCCCGCCTCACTATATCCTCAATGAGCTGGAGCGCTTCCGCCTGATCGAGGCCGAGCTTGGCGCCAAGTTGAATGTCCGATGCAGGCAGCGACAGATTGACGGCGCCGACGCCGCTCTCGATCGCTGCGTCGAGATCCCGCGCCTTCATCCGGCACCAGGCCATGAGCCGAACCGGGAGACGCCGCGCGACCGCGGCGCGAATTGTTTCGATCTCGTCGGCGCCCATGATCGGGGTGCCGATCTCGATCTCTGGGACGCCGGCGGCCACAAGAGACTCGGCGAGCTCCAGCTTTTCCGCCGTCGTAAAGGCGACACCGGGCGCCTGCTCCCCGTCGCGCAAGGTCGTGTCGTTGAGGAAGACATCACGGCTCATGAATGGCAGCCTGTTCTGCTGCCGCTCAGGTATAGACCGGATCGAACGTCTTCGGGACTTCGCCCACGCGGCCCAGGACCGGGAGAGTCACGCAACTTCTCCATGATTGCCGGCATGACCTCAAGCACCCGGTCGACGTCTTCTTCGCTGTTATCGCGCGCAAACGAGAAGCGAACTGCCCCGTGTGGCATCTTCATCGCGCTCAGGACATGGCTGGGTTCCATTGAGCCGGAGGTGCAGGCGGACCCGGAGGAACAGGCGATGCCCACGCGGCTGAGCAGATGTGGGATTCCATCGTTTTCGGTATGCTCAAAGGAGATGTTTGCGGTGTTTGGCAACCGCTCCATCGGATCGCCAGTGACACAGGTGTTTGGGATGCGCTGGAGGATGCCATCTTCCAGGCGGTCGCGCAGCGACTTTACCCGTGTCGTCGCGTCATCCATGAATTTCAAGGCGAGTTCGGCTGCCGTGCCGAGCCCGACTATGCCGGGCGTGTTCTCGGTACCGGCACGCCGGTCATGCTGTTGGTGCCCTCCCTTGATCATCGAGCGGAAGTGCACGCCACGCTTTATCCAAAGTGCGCCGATCCCTTTGGGTCCATGAAGCTTGTGGCCGGAGAGCGACAGCATGTCGATAGCGGTCGATTTCAGGTCCATCGGAAGCTTGCCGACCGTCTGCACTGCATCGGTATGGAAAAGGGCGCCAATTTCCTTGGCCAACTCGGCGAGCTTGGCCACGGGAAAGATCGTACCGGTTTCGTTGTTCGCCCACATTACTGAGACGATTGCCACACGGGGCGAGAGGGCTGCCTTGTAGGCATCGAGGTCAAGCCGGCCACGACGATCCACGGGGATTCTGTGGACCTTGACGCGGCGAGTCTGCTCAAGATGCGCGCACAGCGCCAATACGGCGGGATGCTCGACCGCGGACGTCACGATCTCGGTTCGGTCGGGCGTGACCTCGAGCGCCGAAAGGATCGCTGCATTGTCGCTTTCTGTTCCGCCCGAGGTGAAGGTGATCTCATCGTCGAACTGCGCGCCGATCAGCGCCTGCAACTGCCGCCGCGCCTTTTTTATCGCCGCACCGACTGAGGCGCCAAAAGCATGCGTCGACGAAGGGTTGCCAAATTGATCCGTGAAGTACGGCAACATCGCTTGCACAACGTCAGGATCGACCCGTGTCGTTGCGTTGTTGTCGAGGTAGACAGGCCTCATACGAACAGTCCTCAGTTAACTGAAGGACTTGCCGCAGCCGCACTTGTCCCGCGCGTTGGGGTTGTCGAAGACAAAGCCGGAAGAGTCGAGCCCGGTGACGAAGTCGACGGTCATGCCGGCGACATGGGGTTGGGAGTCTGCGTCCACAAACAGCTTGATCCCATCTGTCTCCGTGATCACATCGCCCTGGCGCGAGACGCTCTCCAGGCCCATTATGTATTTGAACCCGGCGCAGCCGCCGGTCTGGACCATAATGCGAAAGCCCTCCGCTTGCTCGCTGGTGCGGGAAAGAGCGGTCTTGACGGCGGCAACAGCATTGTCGGTGAGCGTGATCATAGCAAGATATCTCCTCAATCCGTGACGAACGTCTTTGCGGATCACGCTGCAGGGACCGTGCCAAAGAGGAAAAAACCGTCTCAACACGGCGCGATCCCTCTAGAGGCGCTATCAATCTTGTTGGCTGAAAAGAGGTCGGGCAACCGACACGCACTGTCGGGTTTGTCGAGTACGTCACACAAAGTGTCCGGCCTCGGTTCCCACTGAACTCTCACATAAATCATTGATGAGCGTGCGGAACTTTTTTTGCGCTTGTTCAGGCGAATTGGCACGACTTTTGAAGCGCTTATTGGCGGTTGCGGCAAAAACCGCCGAGACAACAATCATGCTGCGAGTGCCCTCGCGATCGATCGAATGGAGCAAGCCACATGTCAGGGCTGGGGCAACATGTCAGAGCTGGGTCAGAACCGCTCTGCGCCGGTGGAATCGGCTCCTCGCCGCTCAGACGACACGCCCGGTTTCGATGGCGATCACGCACTCTCGCCAGCAGCACCCTGCTCCTGGACGAGCAGGAGGTCGGCATCGCGCACCACGCTGCGCTCAGTCGACCGACCACCCGGCAGGGCAGCTGATCCTCAACAAGCAGATGAAGGTCGTTAACACATGGACCAGCGCGAGAGACCATCGCCGCACGAAATCCGGCGGGCGCAGCAAGACAATCCTAAGATCCGTGAGCACGATCTCGCCGCCCGACTGGGCATTTCGGAAGCGGAACTGGTCGCCGCGCATTGCGGTCAGGGCGCAATTCGTGTCGAGCCGCGTGTCAATGATCTGCTGACCGGCCTCGAGGCGGTCGGCGAGGTGGTGGCGCATACCCGCAATGAAAGTGCGGTGCACGAAAAGATCGGCGTCTACGACAAGGTGATCACCGGCAACAAGCATGCTCTGGTCCTTGGCGACGACATCGACTTGCGCATCTTCCCGAAAGTGTGGGCGCATGGCTTTGCTGTCGAGAAGCGCAATGGCAAGGACGTTAGCCGTAGCCTGCAATTCTTTGATGCCGCCGGCAAGGCGATGCACAAGGTGCAACTCGGACCCGCCTCAAATCTCGATGCTTATCAGAAGCTGGTGGCTGACCTGGAATCCTCGAACCAGGAGCCGATCATAGTATTCAAGGCGAGCGGAGCCAACGATGACGCAGAGGTCCCTGACCAAGCCACCACGGTGCAGGATCTACGCGAGTGCTGGAGCCAGCTGACGGACGTGCATCAGTTCTTCGACATGTTGAAGCGACTGAAGCTCAGCCGCCGCGAGGCGGTGCGTATGGTCGGCGAGGTTTACGCTTGGGCGCTCGAAAAGGACGCCATCGGCGCCATGTTTCAACAGGCGGCCGAAGATGAAATGCCGATCATGTGCTTTGTAGGCAATCGTGGCTGCATCCAGATCCATTCCGGTCCAATCAAGTGGGTCAAAACAATCGGGCCGTGGATCAATGTGCTCGACGAGACCTTCCATCTGCATCTCGGGACCCACCACGTCCGCGAGATCTGGGCCGTTCGCAAGCCGACCAAGGACGGTCACGTCACCTCGCTCGAAGCCTACGACGCCGATGGCAAGATGATCGTCCAGTTCTTTGGTAAGCGCCGCGAAGGCGAAGGCGAGCGCGAGGACTGGCGGTTTCTGGCCGAGACCCTGCCACGCATTCCCGGTCCGACCGCTGCATGAGGCAAGACCCATTGCATGTTGTTTTCCGTTTTCGCTCGGCGCTCGCGCCGGAGCTCGGCATTCTGCTGGCCATCGCTTTGCCTGCGGAGCGAGTGAGCGCGTAGCTATTGCTTCCGTACTGTCACAGATCGTTCGATCGTCGCAATCGACTGCGCGCTTGGCGGGGAAAGACATGTCGCCGCTCGAATTCGACGAGATACTACCCGAATTCCGCTGAAGGTTGACCGATGTCGGCCACGTGCGTCAGCTGTCGGCGAAGGTTGTTTTGTCGGTCAGTCCGTCCAACATTGCGGCCGTGCTGCAAAACGAGGTCCATGCTTCGTTCAAGTGCCGTCCTCAAAGCACTAAGGTCCTTGGTTAGGCCATTGCTTGCTTGTGATCTGATCCGCAGGCGGAACAACTCTTAATCTGGCGACAGCACCCGGTGGGCAGAGCGGGAGAGCAGGACGCCCTCGGGCCGCGCGTGTTTTCCGGCATCCACTGGCACCCGCCTCGCCTCATTGCGCGCACGACCTGGTGGCGCCATGGCGCACCCGAGGATGATACATCCATCGCGTAAATATGTTGAATCGGAACAATCAATTTTGCCGATAACCTGAGGAGAGATATGAAAAGGTTCAGGTGGCGTGGGGACGCATGATTAAGGAGTGTCTCTGATGGCTATCCATGGTAGTCCGCGCGACAATACCCTCTTCGGCACCAATGGTGACGATGTGATCACAGATCCCGACGGCAATGACTGGATTGACGCTCTTGCCGGTAACGATTCCATTTCGGCGGGGCCCGGCAATGATCGAGTCTTCGGTGGCACAGGAAATGATCATGTCTTTGGCGAGGAGGGCAATGACTACCTCTACGGCGACAGCGGGCGAGACGGACCGCACATCACTGCTGAGGATAATGACAAGCTCTATGGGGGGCCGGGTAACGACACGCTCTTTGTTGGTGACGGAAGGGATTTTCTGACCGGGGGCACAGGCAACGACACGTTTGTGTTCCAATTCCACAACCCGATCCCTGGATATGACCCGCTTTTCGGGCCGGACCCGGATAATACCTCGATCTTGGATTTCAACCCGGCGGACGACACTTTGGCCTTCGATGCGGTCGGCCTCGGTAGCGACGGTTTTGGCGCGAACTTCGTCAACCACGCCAGCTCACGGTCTGGCCATCCAGTTGACACCTTCTACAGCGGCGACGCCGCGGGCGCGAACGGCGAGCATGTCGTCGTGCTCACCAACTCGTTCAGCAACGGCTCCCAGGCTGCGGATGCGATCTCCAATGAGCATACCGGCGACATTATCGTTTACTATAATCCGTTAACCCGTTCAGGGAATCTGGCCTACGTCAGCTCCAATAACCATGCCGAGGATTTTGCTCATCTCGGTAATGTCCACAGTGTCGCGGATCTGGCCGGGCTTGGGTTGAGCGCGTGGGACTTTAACTTCGTCTGATCCGCGGGAACCGTTTTGGATCGGATAGGACGCGATGCGCTACCGCGTAGATAAACCGCCCCTTTGGTTCGCGCGGATCGCCTCTGTGGTTAGATGACGGCGCGGCTGTCGCGCTTGCCCTTGCAAAGGCCGGAAGATCAGCGTGCCACTGCCTGCAGACTGATGTGCGGAAAGGGCTGAAGAGAAGGTTTATTATCTTGGCCTTTGCACGGCCCATCGTTCTGCTCAAGCAGCAGCGGCGCCGACGAGGCGCATGATGGCCTCATTGGGGAAGATGCCGACCTCGGTGCTC
>NZ_RZSF01000220.1:0-11599 GCF_004023325.1 Mesorhizobium sp. M1A.F.Ca.ET.072.01.1.1
GGTCGTCACATAGGACGAGAAATGGTCGAGATAGGTGGCGAAGATGGTCGAGCCGGCCAGCCACGCGACCAGCGTGAAGACGATGCCCGGAACGATGGAAACGAAGCGGCGCTTGCCGGCCGGCAGCCAGATATGCACCGCGAACAGGCCGATGACGATGACCGTCGAGGCGATCACGTAACGCCATATGGTGATCGTGCCCATATAGGGCTTGATCCATTCCAGATGCGCCTCGGCCAGCCGCGCGAGCAGGGGCGCGAGCACCAGAAGCACGCTGACGGCGAGAAAACAGGCCGTTGCGATCAGCACGAAGACGATGCTCTGCACCCGGCGATGGATGATGCCGCGCGTCTCGGTAACGCGATAGGCGCGGTTGAGCGAGGTGCGCAGCGCCTCGATGCCGTTCGAGGCGAAGTACGCGGCTAAGAGCACGCCGTAGGTCAGGAGGTCGCTGCGCCGCACGGTGAGCACATTCTGCACCTCGCGCGCGATCGGCTTGGCAATCTGCTCCGGCCAGGTGTCGAAGACCAGATGCACGGCCGTGTCGGCGAAGGCGCGCGCGCCGAGAAAGCTGGCCAACGTCGTTGCGAAGATCAGGAACGGAAACAGCGCCATCAGCGAGGTGATCGCCAGATGGCTGGCCATTGCCCAGCCGTCGTCGGTGGTGAAATGGCCGATCGCATCGTAGAGCACGCGCTTGACCGCGACGATATTCCTGAGCAAGGACCCGCGCTCCGCTCGATTGTGTCGACGCCGCGAATATGGGAAGGGATTGCGGCAAATGGCAACCCCAGGTCCGACAACGTTGCCCACCGCTGAACAGTTGCGCAGCATCATCGTCACCGGCACCTCCTCCGGCATAGGCGCCTATTGCGCGCGGGCATTGAAGGCGGAAGGTTGGCGCGTGTTCGCCACGGCTCGCGCACCGGCCGACATCGCCGCGCTCGAGGCGGAGGGCATCGAAGCCTTCTATCTCGACTACCGCGAGCCCGAGTCCATCGCCGCCCCGGCCGAGGCCGTGCTGGAGCGCACGGGCGGCACGCTCGACGCGCTGTTCAACAATGGCGCCTACGCGCAACCCGGTGCCGTCGAGGACCTGCCGGTCGAAGCGCTGCGGGAGCAGTTCGAAGCCAATTTCTTCGGCTGGCACGACCTGACCCGCCGCGTCGTGCCGGTCATGCGCCGCCAGGGGCACGGTCGCCTCGTCCACTGCTCCTCGATCCTGGGGCTCGCCCCGGTCCGTTTTCGCGGCGCCTATTCGGCGTCGAAACATGCCGTCGAAGGCCTGATGCTTTGCCTGCGCCAGGAGCTCGAAGGCAGCGGCATTCATGTCTCGTTGATCGAGCCGGGGCCGGTGACCTCGAAGATCGCCAGCAACGGCCTGGTATGGTTCTTGAAGAACATCGACCTCGAGAACTCCGTTCACCGCGCCGACTACCAGGCGCAGCTCGCGCGGCTCAAGGCCGGCGGCAGCGTCTCGCGTCTGAAGCCCGGACCTGAGGTGGTCCATGGCGCCTTGCGCCACGCGCTTCTGTCACAGCGCCCCCACCCGCATTATGTGGTAACGGTGCCGGCCAGAATCGGCGTGGCGCTTAAGCGCATCCTGCCGGCCTCGATGCTCTACCGCGTGCTCGCCAGGCGGGCCTGACCGAAACCCAACTGGAGCCAGCCCCATGGCAACCGTCTTCAACATCCTCGCCATAGTCGTCATGGCTGCCGTCGTGGTCGTGCTGATCCGCGGCCTCGTCAACATGATGCGCGGCGGCTCCGGCTTCACCTCCAACAAGCTGATGCAGGCCCGCGTACTGCTGCAGTTCATAGCTCTGGTGCTGATCATGCTGACCGTCTACTTCACCCGCAAGTAACGGGCCGGGGAGGAGAAGGTGGTCAAGCTCAACAAGATCTATACCCGTACCGGCGACGACGGGACCACCGGTCTGGGCAGCGGCGAGCGGCGCCTGAAGTCAGATCTGCGCGTCGAAGCCTACGGCACCGTGGACGAAGCAAATGCCTGCGTCGGCATGGCGCGCGTCCACACCGCAACCGATCATCCGGCGATCGACGCCATGCTCTCCCGCATCCAGAACGATCTTTTCGACCTCGGCGCCGACCTTGCGGTGCCGGACAACGGCAAACCGCTCGGCTACGAGCCGCTGCGCATCGTCGCCGCGCAGACCGGGCGCGTCGAAAAGGACATCGATGCTCTCAACAAGGACCTGCAGCCGCTGAAATCCTTCGTGCTGAACGGCGGCACGCCTGCCGCGGCAGCCCTGCATCTTGCGCGCACCGTAACACGGCGCGCCGAGCGCCTCATGGTGGCGCTGGCGCAGGACCCGGCCGAGCACGTCAACCGCGAAGCGCTGAAATACGTCAACCGCGTCTCCGACTTCCTGTTCGTCGCCGCCCGGGCGGTCAATGACAACGGAATTGCCGACGTGCTATGGGTTCCCGGCAAGAACCGCTGACAACCGGGTATGGCGGGAGGGTCCGATGTTCATCCCGCTCTACGACACCAACAGGCTCCGCCACATCCGCCTGCAATATGTGACGATCGGTCTGATCGCCGCGAATGCCTTGGTCTATCTCGCTACCACGCTTGGCGGCGAGAGCTTCACCAATGCCGCCGTGCTTGGCCTCGGCTTCATCCCTTCTGTCGTCCATGACAAGGTGGAGCTGTCGCCCGAATTCGTCGTCATTCCCGAAAGCCTCAGCTATCTCACCTATTCCTTCCTGCATGCCGACATCTTCCATCTCGGCGGCAACATGCTGTTCCTGTGGGTGTTCGGCGACAATGTCGAGGACGCGCTCGGCCACATACGCTACCTGATCTTCTACCTCGCCTGCGCGGCGGCGGGCGCTTTCTTTCAAGGCTTGGTCGGCTGGGATTCCCAGGTGCCGCTGATCGGCGCCTCCGGCGCCATCGCCGGCGTGGTGGCGGCCTATCTGATCCTCTATCCGAGGGTTAAGGTGTGGGTATTGGTCTTTGCGCGCATTCCTCTGCGCATCCCGGCCTTCATCCCGCTCGTCCTTTGGATCCTGTTCCAGATCGTGATGTTTGCCGCCGGCGGAGAGGATCAGATTTCCTGGGCCTGCCACATCGGCGGCATCATTGCCGGCGCCGTTCTCGTCCTGGTGCTGCGCAGCCGCGGCGTGCCGCTGCTTGCCGGCGCAGACGGCGAGCCGGACCCGACGCCGAAGGTCCAGAACGTCCCTCTCCCGATCGAGCCCGGACCAGCGCCCGAGGCGCCGGCACAGACGGCGCCTCGATGGGGCCGCGGCGCGGCGTCACCGCCAGACTGAACCGATTTGAGTGCGACGTGCATATTGACGCGCCGGATTGCCGCCACTACGGAACGCCACCACAGAGCATGATCCCGAAAAGTGGGAACCGCTTTTCGGAACGATCATGCTCAACCGAAACATCGGGGTGGAACAGCTTCTTGGCCGTTGGAGACCAGAATTCCGCCCGGAATGTCGGCTTTCGACAACTCTGACAAGGCGCACACTGCTATAGCGCGCCCGACTATCTCAGGAGAGGTGACAGGAAAATGAAGATCCTTGTGCCCGTGAAGCGGGTTGTGGACGCGAACGTCAAGGTCCGGGTCAAGGCCGACGGACTGGGCGTCGAGCTTGCCAACGTCAAGATGGCGATGAACCCGTTCGACGAGATCGCGGTCGAGGAAGCGATCCGGATCAAGGAAGCCGGCAAGGCCGAGGAGATCATCGTCGTCTCGATCGGCCCGCAGCAGGCGCAGGAGACGCTGCGCACCGCGCTCGCCATGGGCGCCGATCGCGCCATCCTGGTCAAGACCGACGAGCAGACCGAGCCGCTGGGTGTGGCCAAGGTGTTGAAGGGCGTGGTCGAGGCCGAGAAGCCCGGCCTCGTCATCCTCGGCAAGCAGGCGATCGACGACGACAGCAACCAGACCGGCCAGATGCTGGCGGCGCTGCTCGGCTGGGCGCAAGGCACCTTCGCCTCGAGGATCGAGCTCGCCGGCGATCATGCCAAGGTGACGCGTGAGGTCGACGGCGGCCTGCAGACGGTTGAGCTGAAAATGCCGGCGATCGTGACCGCCGACCTTCGCTTGAACCAGCCGCGCTATGCATCGCTCCCCAACATCATGAAGGCCAAGAAGAAGCCGCTCGACGAGAAGAGCCCGGCCGACTACGGCGCCGACGTCAAGCCGCGCCTGAAGGTGATCAAGACCGAGGAGCCCGGCGGCCGCAAGGCGGGCGTCAAGGTCAAGAGCGTCGCCGAGCTGGTCGAGAAGCTCAAGAACGAAGCCGGCGTGCTCTAAGCGGTCAGGAAAGGAACAGGAAAATGGCAATTCTCCTCATCGCCGAACACGACAACGCAAGCCTTTCCGACCAGACTGCCAAGGCGCTCGCGGCCGCCCTGCAGATCGGCTCGGATGTCGATGTGCTGGTCGCCGGCCAAGGCGCCAAGGCGGCAAGCGACGCGGCCGCCAAGCTGAAAGGTGTTCGCAAAGTCCTGCTGGCCGAGGCCGACGAACTCTCCGAACGCCTGGCGGAGCCGCTGGCTGCACTCGTCGTCTCGCTCGCCGGCTCCTATGACGCGATCGTCGCCCCCGCGACCTCAGCGGGCAAGAACGTCGCGCCGCGCGTGGCGGCCCTGCTCGACGTCGCGCAGGTCTCCGAGATCATCGAGGTGGTCTCGCCCGACACCTTCAAGCGGCCGATCTATGCCGGCAACGCCATCCAGACCGTGCAGTCGACCGACGCCAAGAAGGTGATCACCGTGCGCACCGCCTCCTTCCAAGGGGCGCCAGAGGGCGGCTCGGCCCCGGTCGAGACGGTGAACGCCGCCGCCAATCCCGGCCTCTCCTCCTTCGTCGAGAACAAGCTCTCCGAGAACGACCGTCCCGAGCTGACCTCGGCCAAGATCATCATCTCGGGTGGTCGTGCACTCGGCTCGTCGGAGAAGTTCCAGGAAGTCATCCTGCCGGTCGCCGACAAGCTCGGCGCCGCTGTCGGTGCCTCTCGCGCCGCGGTCGATGCGGGCTATGCGCCCAACGACTGGCAGGTCGGCCAGACCGGCAAGGTGGTTGCCCCCGATCTCTACATTGCCGTCGGCATCTCCGGCGCCATCCAGCATCTTGCCGGCATGAAGGATTCCAAGGTCATCGTCGCCATCAACAAGGACGAGGAAGCGCCGATCTTCCAGGTTGCCGATTACGGTCTCGTCGGCGATCTCTTCGTCATCCTGCCGGAGCTGCAAAAGGCGCTTTGACGCTTTCTGCTCTGGCATATTAAAATCCGAAGGGTGGGGTAGACGAAGTCGCCCCGCCCTTTTAGTTTGCACTGCACAAAAAGCAGGCCGGTAAAGGCTTGCGCAATTCCAGGAAAAGTCCATAGCGGTTTTCCCTGCGGAATTGCGATAAACAAAAAAGGCAATTCCAGGAAAGTGCCGAGCCACTTTGCGTCCGGAATTGCGGGAAACAAGAGAAGGGAGCGCTTCCGTGCCTCGCAGAAGCGGAAATGCTCCAGACGGGATTGGGGTAATGAGCAAGATCGAGACGATCGGCATTGTCGGCGCAGGTCAAATGGGGGGCGGTATCGCCCACGTCTCGGCGCTGGCCGGCTACAAGGTCCTGATCCACGACATCTCGCCCGACCGGGTCGAGAAGGGCATCGCCACCATCAGCGGCAACATGGCCCGTCAGGTCGGTTCGGGAAAGCTCGAGGAGAAGGCGCGCAACGAGGCGATGGCCCGCATCTCATCGGCGTCCGCCATGGCCGATCTCGCCGCCGCCGACCTCGTCATCGAGGCGGCGACCGAGGATGAGACGGTCAAGCGCAAGATTTACGCCCAACTCTGCCCGCAGCTCAATCCGGAGGCGATTCTCGCGACCAACACCTCCTCGATCTCGATCACCCGGCTCGCCGCGCAGACCGACCGGCCTGAGCGCTTCATCGGCATACATTTCATGAACCCGGTGCCGGTGATGAAGCTGGTCGAGCTGGTGCGCGGCATCGCCACCGAGGACCAGACGTTCGAGGCCGCCAAGACCTTCGTGAACAGGCTCGACAAGACGATCACCGTTTCGGAGGATTTCCCGGCCTTCATCGTCAACCGCATCCTGTTGCCCATGATCAACGAGGCGATCTACACGCTTTATGAGGGCGTCGGCACGGTGGACGCCATCGACACCGCCATGCGGCTCGGCGCCAACCATCCGATGGGACCGCTGCAGCTGGCCGACTTCATCGGTCTCGACACCTGCCTGTCGATCATGCAGGTGCTGCATGAGGGCCTGTCGGACTCCAAGTATCGCCCCTGCCCGCTGCTGGTGAAATATGTCGAGGCCGGCTGGCTCGGCCGCAAGACCGGCCGCGGCTTCTACGACTATCGCGGCGATCATCCGGTGCCGACACGCTGAGCCGCCCGCGACTGAACGCTCTCCCAGCCGGCGTTCAGGATGCCGCGGCAAGCGGCAGCGGTGCCGCCTCGTCCTTCGAAACTTCATCGGGTGCTGCCGAAACGCAGCCGCGGCCGGCCGCCTTGGCGGCATAGCAGGCGGCATCGGCACGGGCGATGATCTCATCCACCTCGCCGCAGCCGGCGCGGATCGGCGCAAGCCCGATGCTGGCGGCGATCGAATGCGGACGACCGTCCCAGCTGAAGCCCAGGTTGCGGATGGCTTCGATGATGCAACGCGCCGCGACCGTCGCTCGCGCCGGCGCGCCCGATTTCAGTATGACCGCGAACTCGTCGCCGCCCAGGCGGGCGACGATATCTTCCGGCCCGAGCACGTTGCGGATGGCGTCGGCGACGCGCTTCAGCAGCGCATCGCCCGCCGCGTGGCCGCCAGTGTCGTTGACCGCCTTGAAGTGGTCGAGGTCGACGAACATGAACTGATGCTCGCCGCCATTCAACCGGCACCAATCGACCAGCTCCTCCATCGTGCGGATGAAGCTTGGGCGGTTGGCGAGCCCGGTCAGCGCGTCATGGGCCGCGGCATAAGCGAGCTGGCGCTGCAGGGCGCGCGCGTCGGTGAAATCCTGGAAGACGATGACGAGCCCGCAGAACTCGTCGTGGTCGTTCATGATCGGCGACACCATTTGGCGGATGCTGCAGCGCGTGTCGTCGCGCCTGATGAGCACGGCGCGGGCGTTCTGATCGCAATGATGGCGGTCGGCGGCCGAAGCTCGCGTCAGGCCGATCCTCTGCCCGGTTTCCTCGTCGACCGCCCAGTAGACATCGCCGAGCACCTTGCCAAGCGCCTCGCCGCTGGCAATGCCGGTGAGCTTTTCGGCGACCGGATTCATGAAGCTGACGCGGTTGGCGGCATCGGTGCAGATCACCGCGTCGCCGATCGACTGCAGCGTCACCCTGAGCCGCTCCTTTTCGTCGGCGAGCATCGCCGCCGAGACCTTGCGCCGTTCTTCGGCCTCCTTGCGCTCCGTGATATCGGTCAAGCTGCCGATCGCCCGGATCAGCCGGCCCTCGCCGTCGCGTTCGATCGCCTTGCCGCGGTCGAGGATCCAGACCCAATGGCCGTCCTTGTGGCGCATTCGGAACTCGGCCTCGAAGAAGGCCGTCTCGCCGGCAAGATGCGCCCGGTCCGCGTCGGCGACAATTTGGCGGTCGTCCGGATGGATCATCGTCAGCCAGCGGTCGGGGTCCCCGTCCAGCTCGCCATCCTCATAGCCCAGCATTCTGACCCAGGTTTCGGAGTAAGTCGTGCCGCCCTTGCGCATGTCGAGGCTCCAGACGCCTTGTCCGGCGCTGGTCAGCGCGAAATTCCAGCGCGTCTCGGCTTCGGCGATGCGCGCTTCGGCCTGCTTGCGCGCATCGATGTCCTCGATCTGCGACACAAGATAGAGCGGCTTGCCGGTCTCGTCTTCGCGAATGACCGAGCCCGCAAGCTGCGCCCAGACCGGAGTGCCGTCCTTCTTGAGGTAGCGCTTCTCGAAATGAAAGGAATCGATCTTTCCTTCTTTCAGCGCGATCATCGTCTCACGGCCGATCTGCAGGTCGTCGGGATGCGTGATCTGGAAGAAGGTCAGCGCCTCGATTTCCGCCCGGCTGTAGCCGAGCATCGCCGCGAAGGCGGGATTGGTCTGAAGGATGCGGCCGTCGAGGCCGACGATGGCGACGCCGATCGCCGAATCTTCCATCGCGCGGCGAAAGCGCTGCTCGCTCTCGGCAATCTGCCGGCGGTCGTCGATGATCCTGCGGATGAACAGCGCCGAGACAAACAGCGTCACGGCCGTGACGGCGACGGATATCTGCAGGCAGAACTTCAGCGCGTCCGCGCCGAACTCCAGCGCCGGCAACAGGACCGATGCCATCAGGGTGACGAGCCCAGCCGCCATCAAGGCGAGCACAGATCGCTTGCCGGCCCGCGGACCTTTCCAACTCAACCACGCCACAATGCGATTCCACCCCATGCGCAACTGCCACAACCCTGGCGGATCGATTTTAAGGAATGGTTGTAAGCTGCGGCGGCCACGCCGCTAACCGGCAAAGCAATTGCCGGCATGATTAAGGATCGGTGTGTAATCCTACCAGCGGACGAAAAACCGTCCGCCAAGCGCGCCGAGCGCGGTGAGGAACGCGATCGCGATCGTGTACCAGGTGGCGACGAACAGCGGCGAATCGTCGAAGCAATGCGCGGCATAGAAGGTCGCCGCCAGTCCGCCCGCGAGCAGGCCCGCGACCGCGCCGGCCAGCACCGGCCGCGTCGGCGCGCCATAGCGCAGCATGCCGAGGAAGATCGCCAGGGGACCGATGCCGATCAACGGGATGAAGCTCATGCAGATCATCATGTTGGAACCCACGAGCCGCCTGCCCCAGTCCGCCTCCGGCACGACGAAAAGCTCCAGGAAGACCGCGATCATGACGAGCGCGGGCGCGGCGAGCGTCCATAGTTTCGCTCGCCTGCTCGCCGCACCGGGCGTCGACAGGGCTCGGATCAGAGCGAATGCGCTGGTCGTGAGCGCCAAGGTGAAGACGAACTTCGACATGAAGCGCATCGTATGCATGGCCGGCATGATGTCCGGGCGCGGACCGATGGTCATGAAAAAGACCATCGCCGCGACCACAACCGCCACGCCGACGGCCAGCCACCAGGCGAGGCCAAGCGGCATCGCCTTGTTGCGGGCATCGGCGTCGAGCGCCTTTATGAGGTCCTCGGTTCTCATGTCACTGTCGTCCGAACCTTTTGGCGATCGCGGCAAGGCCGCGATGCAGCGACACGCGCACTGCCGTCTCGCTGATGCCGAGCTTGACCGCCGTTTCGCCGATCGAATGGCCGTCGACCGAGATTGAGGAAACCACGGAACGCTGCGAGGGCGGCAAGCCGTCCAGGGCCCGGTTTATGTCGCGCTCGCTCACCGTCTCCGCTTCCGGCTCGGCGAAAGTCTCGGCGATCTCGTCGATCTCGACCTCGATGCGACGGCCGCGCCGGCGGAATGCATCGATCAGCTTGAAGCGGGCGATCGCATAGACCCATGGCAGCACCGGCGCGTCTTCTCGCCACGTGTGCCGTTTGACGTGAATGGCCAGCAAGGTTTCCTGCACGACATCCTCGGGGTCGACCCCGCCCTGGACGATCTTGCGCCGGACGAAGCCACGAACGAGAGCGGCTATCCGGTGAAGAAAGTCGGCGTAAGCCCTTTCGTCTCCCGCGATCGCGGCCCTGAGCAGCCGGGAAAGCTCGGCCTCGTCCTTGCCGGTCACAAGAGTTTACCCCCGATGTTCGCGTCTCGGCCCTGGTTTGTTACGTGTCCGGCGAAATAATGTCCAAGCCAAAGTACCGGAAAATCACGAAAGTTTGCGGCACGGCGACCGATTGAAGCAGGCCGGAATGTTGACTATCGTAATCAGGTATTTATAGGTGCACCTGAGCCCGAACCCCTGTCTCCAGATTTGAGGACGATGCCCATGAAAACTGCCTTTTCCACTCTTGCCGGCGCCGCCGCGCTGGCGCTCGGCCTGATTGCCGGACCGGCCATGGCGGAGGATGCAGGCATCATCGTCTACAACGCCCAGCATGAAAGCCTGGCCAAGGAATGGGCGAAGGGCTTCACCAAGGAAACCGGCATCAAGGTCACGCTGCGCAACGGCGGCGACAGCGATTTCTCCAACCAGATCGTCGCCGAGGGTGCTGCCTCGCCGGCCGACGTGTTCCTGACAGAGAATTCGCCTGCAATGGCGCTGGTCGAGGCGGCCGGCCTGTTCGCGCCGGTCGATGCCGACACCCTCGCTCAGGTTCCGCAGGAATACCAGCCTTCGAGCGGCAAATGGGTGGGCGTCGCCGCGCGCAGCACCGTCTTTGCCTACAACAAGGACAAGCTCAAGGAAGGCCAGCTGCCCAAGTCGCTGCTCGACCTTGCCGATCCGAGCTGGAAGGGCCGGTGGGCCGCCTCGCCGTCCGGCGCCGATTTCCAGGCCATCGTCAGCGCGATGCTCGAGCTCAAAGGTGAAGCCGCGACTTCCGACTGGCTGAAGGCCATGAAGGAGAACTTCACCGCCTACAAGGGCAACAATACGGTGATGAAGGCGGTCAATGCCGGGGAGATCGATGGCGGCGTGATCTACCACTACTACTATTTCGGCGACCAGGCGAAGACCGGCGAGAACAGCAAGAATGTCGGCCTGCATTATTTCAAGAACCAGGACCCGGGCGCGTTCGTGTCGATCTCTGGCGGCGGCGTGCTGGCCTCGAGCAAGCATCCGAAGGAAGCCCAGGCTTTCTTGAAGTGGGTCACCGGCAAGGCCGGCCAGGAGGTTTTGAAAACCGGGACCTCTTATGAATACGCGGTCGGCAAGGATGCCATGTCGAACCCGAAGCTCGTGCCGCTGGCCGATCTGCAGGCGCCCAAGATCGATCCGACGCACCTGAACTCGAAGAAGGTCATCGACCTGATGACGCAAGCCGGCTTGCTTTAGTCCGCGTTCGTCCTAAAAGGACAACCGACCGTGCTCCCGCCGGAATTCGCTTTCCGCGGGAGCGCTTTTGTTTTGGAGATGGCCTCGTCGATGACGATCATCTGCGTTTCCGACCGCGTTCGCGGTTCATCAGATCGTCTCCAGGCGGTGCATTCCGGCTGATGTCCGCGATCGACCTCACGCATTCGGGGGCGCCGGCTGCCGCAAGGCAGAGCCGGCGGTCCACGTCGTGGATTACGCTTGCGGCCGCCATCGTCTCGCTGATCGCTCTCCTGCCGCTTGCCTTCATCGTCTGGGTGGGCATCCAGACGGGATGGGACACGGTGGTGGCGCTGATCTTTCGGCCTCGCGTCGGCGCGCTCCTGGTCAACACCATCCTGCTTGTCGTCCTGGCCGTCCCGATCGCCATCGTGCTGTCGGTGGCGCTTGCCTGGCTGACCGAGCGCAGCGACCTTCCCGGCAACCGTTGGTGGTCGTGGCTGTCGGTAGCGCCGCTGGCTATCCCGGCCTTCGTCCACAGTTACGCCTGGATCAGCCTGATCCCCGGCCTGCACGGGCTCTGGGCCGGCGTGCTCGTCTCCGTCATCGCCTATTTCCCGTTCCTCTATCTGCCGATCGCAGCGGCGCTGCGCCGGCTTGACCCTGCGCTGGAAGATGCCGCCGCAGCGCTGGGCCTCGGAC
>NZ_RZSF01000221.1:0-11599 GCF_004023325.1 Mesorhizobium sp. M1A.F.Ca.ET.072.01.1.1
CGGCAGGTAAGGAAGCACGCCCTGCCCGTTGCCCTGCTCGACGACGACCTTGTTCGAGTCCTTCAGGATCCTCTCCATTGTTTCCAGGTAAAGGCGCTTGCGCGTCACGTCGGGCGCTTTGGCGTATTCGTTGTAAACGGAGATGAAGCGCTGGGCCTCACCTTCGGCTTCCTGCACGACCCGGTTCTTGTAGGCGGCGGCATCTTCGCGGATCTGGGCCGCCTCGCCGCGCGCTTGGCCGAGCTTCTGGTTGGAATATTGATTGGCCTGCTCGACGAACTTGTCCTCGTCCTGCTCGGCGCGCTGCACCTCGTCGAAAGCATCGGCGACCTCGCGCGGCGGGGCGGCGTCCTCGATGGAGATTGCGTTGACTTGCAGACCCGTCTTGTAACCGTCGAGCGTGTTTTGGATGATCTCACGCACCGATGTGGCAATACCCTGGCGATCGTCGCGGAAAATATCCTGCGCGGGGCGCCGGCCGACGACCTCGCGCATGGCGCTTTCGGCCACCTGCGTCAGCATGCCGTCGGGATCGGAGACGTCGAACAGATAGGCCCTTGGATCGGAAACCTGGTAGGCGACCGAGAACTGCACATTGACGATGTTCTGGTCGCCGGAGAGCATCAGCCCGGAGCCGCTGCTCGCCCCGCCGCCGATGCTGACGAGCTGCTCGGAAATCTTTGCCGTTTCGACCGTTTCGATCGGCCACCAGTGGAAATGCAGGCCTGGCTGCGAGAGCTCGGCCTTCGGCTTGCCGAAGCGCAATTCGACCGCGACCTCGTCAGGCTGCACGGTATAGATGGCCTTGAAAGCCCAAAGCACGACAAGCGCGAGCGCGATCAGCCCGAGGACGGCCGGGCTAGCGCCGCCGCCTCCCGGAAGGGCGCGCCGCAGCCTGTCCTGGCCGCGGCGGATGATGTCCTCGAGATCGGGAGGCGACCCGGGCGGGCCGCTCGGGCCTTTCGGTCCTTGTCCCCAGGGCCCCTGATTGCCGCCGCCGCCCCATGGGCCGCCGCCACCGCTCTTGTCGTTCCAGGGCATGAATGTCCTTTCGCTTCGGTTCCCTCAGGCCTTGCGGCGCGATCCTAGCGCATGACCTCGAAAACCGATATCGGTTTTCCGAAAGGAATCATGCGCCAAATCAAAGTTTTACGGCGACCTTCTTGCGCGTCCGGTTGGAAGCGTGGCGCTGTACCCTCGTTCTTCTATAGGGACGCCGTGACGCGCTTTCAACGCGATCCGCTACGCGCGCCTGCGATTTGAGCCGTCAGCGACCCTTTGTCCTCGTCAGTGACCGTCGCCGCGGCGCTCGTAAACGGTATAGCGTGTCGCGTGGCTGTCCTTTTCGCCCGCCGGAAAATCCTCGGATCGGACGATCCGCCAGATCGCCGGGTCAATCGGCGGAAAATGAGCGTCGCCATCGACCGGGGCCAGCACATGCGTGACGTGGAGACGATCGGCCAGCGGCAGGGCCTGGGCATAGATCTCGCCGCCTCCGACGACGCAGATCTCCTCGGCACCTGCCATGCAGCGGCCGCGCACCTTGGCCAGCGTGATCGCCTCGTCGAGCGAATGGGCGACTTCGGTGCCCTCGGATCGCCAGTCTCTGGCTCGCGTCACCACGATGTTGAGCCTGCCGGGCAGCGGCCGGCCGATACCCTCATAGGTCTTGCGGCCCATGATGATCGGCTTGCCCATCGTATCGGCCTTGAAGCGTTTCAGGTCGCTGGAAAGCCGCCACGGCAGCCCCCCTTTGCGTCCGATCACGCCGTTCTCGGCAATGGCGACGTAGATCGCGATGTCCATCAGCCGCCGTTCCCGCTATTGTCCGATGGCTCGAGCAGCAAGATGCCGATATCGTGCTCCGGATAAAAATCCTTGGCCGTCATCTCGAACGTCGTCGGACCCACCTTGCGGACATTGTCGCCGCAGAAGGAGACCAGATTCTTTGGGCTGCCCTTGTCGATGGTAAGCTTGAAGTTGCCGATACTGCCGGACGCCCAGTTGCCGCCGGTGGTCAGGACATAGGCGATGCGGCTCTCGAAATATTTGGGATAGCCGTCGGGATTTTCGTTCGCTGCCTTGCGCACAGCGTTCTCGAACGCGCCGTCCATGCAGTAGCGGGTCTTGTAAGTGTCGTACTGCCCCTGGAACTTGCCGTCGTAATAGAAGCTGACCGATGACGTGCCGCCGACGCTCGGCTTGTAGCGGTGCCAGACATGGACTTGCTTGTTGGCCGGGAAGGTGGAGCGCCACCAATAGGTCGAGCGCAACTGCCAGAACGGCGCGTAGGCGGTTTGCATGCCCGAACCGTTATCGGCGGTGTCTTCGACGATGATGCCGCGATCTTCCCAATCCTGGGCGACGTCCTTGGGCAGCTTTGCCAGCGCCGCCTTGGCGGCGTCACCGAACGGATAGAGCGGCACGTCGTGCGCCTTGAGTTCCGCGGTGATGTCGATGCCCAGCGCGAACGCCTTTTGTTCGAGCTGCGGATTGGCGTCGACGCCGTCGATCGTCACCTCGAAGCCGAGGAAATTGTCGCTCTGCGCTTCCGGGATCGCCGGCATCTCGTTCGGGTCGCCTTCGATATCCGGCATCGGGAAGGCGACGATCGCGCTGACGTCCTTGTCGGTATTGTTGCGGAAAACGTAGTCGACGGTCACCTTTTCCGGCGAGATGAAGAGATCTTCGCTTTCCATGGCAACCGCATCGCTGCGCGACAGGATCAGCCCGCCGGTGCCAAGCGCGGCAACGGAATCGTTGGCGAAGGCCGGTGCAACCGAGAATGCCAGCGCTGCGGTCAGGATAGTGCGTGTCATGGCTCCCCTCTCGACGGCATGACCGGGATCATGCGTATGCGCTTCCATCTAGAGCAATTCCAGGAGAAGTAGCTAGAGGCGTTCAGCGTTTCTGCCGACCGGCCGAGTTTTGCGCCCGCGTGCCTGCCTGCCCCCGTCTGGACACCGGCCGCCCGATCGGGCAGGAGGACGCCTATGCGCAAGCTTCTCGTCATCGGCATCGGCGCCGGCAATCCCGACCACATGACCGTACAGGCCATCAACGGCCTGAACCGGGCCGACGTGCTGTTCGTTCCCGACAAAGGCGCGAGAAAGAACGACCTTGCGGAGGTCCGTCGGCAGATCTGCGACCACTTCGTCACAAACCCGAAGTCGCGCCGCGTCGAATTCGACGTCCCGGTTCGGGCCGAGCCGACATCGTCCTATCGCGTGGCCGTCGACGACTGGCACGAGGCGATCGCCGAAATCTATGAAGGGCTGATCGGCAACGAGCTTGCCGAGGACGGCTGCGGCGCATTCCTGATCTGGGGCGACCCCTCGCTCTACGACAGCGCGCTGCGCATTCTGGAGCGCGTGCGCCTGAGGGGCAATGTCGGTTTCGAGCTCGAGGTCATTCCGGGCATCACCGCGATCCAGGCGCTTGCCGCCGCCCACGCGACCGCGCTCAACCGCATCGGCGATTCGATCCTGGTCACCACCGGCCGCCGGCTGACTGAGGAAGGCCTGCCCGCGAATGCCGGGAGCACAGTTGTCATGCTGGACGGCAAGTGCGCCTTCAACACGCTGGCCGACCAGGATGTTTTCATCCAGTGGGGTGCCTATCTCGGCACGCCGGACGAGATCATCCTTTCCGGCCGCCTCGGCGATGTCGGCGCCGAAATCGAGAAGGTCCGAGAGGAAGCCCGGCGCAAAAAGGGCTGGATCATGGACACCTATTTGCTCCGCAAGCCCGGGGAGCCGGAGGAATAGGCCCCTTACAGGCCCAATCAACCGGCGTCGATCTCGGCCTGCAACGCCTGCATATGGACGGCCGCCGCTGAAGCCGCCGCGCGCTCGATCGCTCTGAAACGGCTGACGACGGCGAGAC
Source organism: Mesorhizobium sp. M1A.F.Ca.ET.072.01.1.1 (assembly GCF_004023325.1). NCBI lineage: Bacteria > Pseudomonadati > Pseudomonadota > Alphaproteobacteria > Hyphomicrobiales > Phyllobacteriaceae > Mesorhizobium > Mesorhizobium sp. M1A.F.Ca.ET.072.01.1.1. Next base: position 3,886 of record NZ_RZSF01000221.1, read on the forward strand.
CCACGGCGGTCAATTGCGCGCCGCCGCCTTTTCGGCCGCCGGTCTGCGCCGCCACCAGCGGCTTGCCGAACACCCGGTTCATGTCCTCGACCAGGTCCCAGGCATGCTTGTAGGACATCTCCATGCCGCGCGCCGCGGCCGAAATCGAGCCGAAAGCGGCGATCTGCTCCAACAATTCGATCTTGCCCGGACCAATTCGTCCGTCAGGGTCGAGATTTATCCGCAGGCTCAGCGATGGCATCCCTTGTCCTCTGCGATCATGTCGAGATTACCCTCTCCGCCGCCACATCGCTATTCCAAACCAACATAGCGATATTGCCCTTTCGTCAACCATCGGCCTCCACCGGCAGCCCAGCACCTCTCGTCGCGCTGTCAAAGCTCACCGTCTTGATCACCGCGAAGACCTCGCGGCCGAGCGCGAGCCGAAGGCTCTGCTTCGACTGTTCGGTGACGCGCGCCAGCACCGTTGCTCCGTTGCAGTCGATGGCGATCTCCACCGTAGGCCCGACGCCCGGCCTGACCGCGGCGATTTTGCCCGGCAATATGTTGAGCGCGCTAAGACCCGACGGCTGTTCGGTCGCGATCATGACATCGCGGGCGCGGATGCGGAGCCGCACCAGAGCTCCCGCCGGGCGTGAAACGCGCGGCACGCGGATCTCGCCGGCCGGCGAGCCGAGCACAGTCATGCCGAAAGCCTCGTCGTGACGCAAAACCCTGGTGTCGAGCACCGCGCCCCCCTCGCCGCGCTCCTCCGCCGGCAAGAGGTCGAGCCGCTGCATGATCGCCTCGGTCGGGCCGAAAGCCGCGATCTTGCCTTGGGACAGCACCGCCACGTCGCTCGCCAGCCGCGCCACCTCGGCGACGGAATGGCTGACATAGGCGATCGGGATCTTCGTCTCGTCGCGCAGCCGCTCGATATAGGGCAGGATTTCGGCCTTTCGCGCCTCATCGAGCGAGGCGAGAGGCTCGTCCATCAAAAGCAGTTTCGGGCTGGCAAGCAGCGCGCGGCCGATCGCCACGCGCTGCTTTTCGCCACCCGATAGTTTCGTCGGCCGCCGGTCGAGCAGAGGACCGATGCCAAGGAGTTCGACCACCGCATCCATACTGGCGTAGCGCTCCGCAACTGGCGTGAACCAGCGGCCATAGCGCAGATTGCCGGCGACGCTCATGTGCGGGAAGAGCCGCGCATCCTGGAACACCATGCCGATCCGTCGCCTGTGCATCGGCACGAAGATGCCGGCGGCGGTGTCGACCAGCACGCGACCGTCCACCGCGATCCGCCCTTTCTGCGGCCGGATCAGCCCGGCGATCACATTGATCAGCGTCGACTTGCCCGAGCCCGAAGGCCCGAACAGCGCCGTCAGCCGGCCGGCGCTTTCGAAATTCGCGTCGATGGCGAAGTCGCCGAGACGATGACTGATGTCCACCGAGAGCGTCATTCGATGTCCATCCGCTGGCCGACCCGCCGCGCCAGAACCTCGGAGGCCACCAGCGCCACCATCGAGATCACGATCGAAATCAGCGTCAGGCGTAGCGCTCCGGGATCGCCGCCCGGCACCTGCGTGAAAGTGTAGATTGCCGAGGGCAGCGTCTGCGTCTCGTTGGGGATGTTGGAGACGAAAGTAATGGTCGCGCCGAACTCGCCCATCGCCTTGGCGAAGGACAGGATCGCGCCGGCGATCAGGCCGGGCAGGATCAGCGGCAGCGTGATTGTGGCGAACACCCAGACCGGGTTGGCGCCGAGCGTGCCGGCGGCCGCCTCCATCTTGCGGTCGACCGCCTCGATCGACAACCGGATCGCCCGCACCATCAGTGGAAAACCCATCACCGCGCAGGCAAGTGCTGCCCCCGTCCAGCGGAAGGAAAAGACGATGCCGAAATGCTCGGCGAGGAAGGCGCCGGCCGGCCCGCGCCGGCCGAAGGTGAGCAGCAGCAGATAACCGGTCACCACCGGCGGCAGGATCAGCGGCAAATGCACCAGCCCGTTGAGCAAGGTCTTGCCCCAGAACCGCCCCCGGGCCAGGACCAGCGCGATCAGGATGCCGGGCGGCAGACTGGCGATCATCGCCACCGTCGCCACCTTGATCGACAGCCGGACCGCATTCCATTCGTCGGGAGTGAGGTCCAGCAGCCAGTTCATATGCGGTGTTAGGTCTTTCTCAGTTGCTCGGCGCGAGCACCGCAAAACCCTGTTCCTTGAAGAGCGCGGCGGCCTTGGCCGACTCGACGCATTTCAGGAAGGCAGTCGTATCCTTGTCCTTCGAATCCGCGGTCTGGGCAATCGGGTAGATGATCGGCGGGTGCGAATCCTCGGGGAAGGTGCCGACGACCTTGACGCCCTTTTCGGCATGGGCGTCGGTGGCGTAGACGATGCCGAGCGCGGCCTCGCCCGTCGACACCAGCTTGAGCGCGGCGCGGACATTCTCGGCCTGCGCGACCTTGCCTTCGACCGAGGACCACACGCCCAGCCATTCCAGCGCCGCCTTGCCGTATTTGCCGGCGGGCACCGCCTTGAAATCGCCCATGGCGAGCCGACCGTCGCCGATGAGCCCGGCGAGGTCGAAGCCCTTCTCGACCTTCGCGTCGACCTTGGAATCTTGCGGCGCCACGAGCACGATCTGGTTGCCAAGCAGCTTCACCTCGGTGTCGGGCCTGGTCAGCTTCTTGTCGGAGAGATACTTCATCCAGTCGAGGTCGGCGGAGACGAAGACATCGGCTGGCGCGCCGCCCTCGATCTGCTTGGCCAGAGCCGAGCTTGCCGCATAGGAAATGGTGGCCGCTTCGCCGACTTCGGGCTCGCAGGCCTTGTTGACCGCATCGAGCGCGTCCTTGAGGCTGGCCGCGGCGAACACGATCACCTTGCCGTCGGCGTGAGCTGCCGGTACGGCCGCTATCAACGCTGCCGTCAGTCCGCCGATGGCGATTGCCTTCAATCCAAAACTCTTGCCCGTCATGAAACCTCGCCCCTCTGAAAATCCGTTCGGCTCGAGCCCTGACTCGATATATCCGGATGAACATAACAAGAAAAGGTTTTTTAGGCTCCGCGCCGTTGTGCGCCAGGATCCCACCAGCCCACGGTGAAGTCCGTTCGATACAGCGAGGCATAGGCAGATTAAGATCAGCGCCGGCAATATCCTGAAGGGCAAGGTCATCGTCGAGGGAGCGACCACGTCGCATGTCCGGATAGCTATCGGCGGCGGCGTCCTCGACACGGCTTCGATCACCAACGAAGCGGTTGCCGATCTGCGACTGGGCAAGTAGGGCCTATGAGGTGATCAAGGCCTCCGACGTCATCGTCGGGACTGGCTGACGACTTGAGCGCTGGCAGCGCTCAAAGCGGGCCTTATACCGCGATCGGCGCCTTGATATTGGCGTCCGCAAAATAGTTCTCGAGGCGGAAATCCTCGAAGCGGAAGGCAAAAAGATCCTTCACATCCGGGTTGATCCACATCGTCGGCAGCGGCTTCGGCGTGCGCCGCATCTGCTCGCGCGCCTGCTCGAAATGGTTCGAGTAAAGATGCGCATCGCCGAGCGTGTGGACGAAATCGCCAGGCTTCAGGCCGGTGACCTGCGCCACCATCAGGGTCAGCAGGGCGTAGGATGCGATGTTGAACGGCACGCCCAGGAAAATGTCGGCCGAGCGCTGGTAGAGCTGGCAGGAGAGCCGGCCTTCCGAAACGTAGAACTGGAACAGGCAATGGCAGGGCGGCAGCGCCATCGCCTCCACTTGGGCCGGATTCCAGGCTGAGACGATCAGCCGGCGCGAATTGGGATTCTTGCGTACCTCCTTGAGAAGGGCGGCGATCTGGTCGATCTCGCCGCCGTGCCCATCCGGCCATGAGCGCCACTGCTTGCCGTAGACAGGGCCGAGATCGCCGTTCTCGTCGGCCCATTCGTCCCAGATGGTGACGCCGTTGTCGTTGAGATATTTGATGTTGGTGTCGCCGGCCAGGAACCACAGCAACTCGTGGATGATCGACTTCAGATGCAGCTTCTTGGTGGTGGTAACCGGGAAGCCGCGCGAAAGGTCGAAGCGCATTTGGTAGCCGAACACCGACCGCGTGCCGGTACCGGTGCGGTCGCCGCGATCGGCGCCGTTCTCCAGCACATGGTTCAACAGGTCGAGATATTGGCGCATCGGCTCGGCCTCGATTCGGATGACAAGCGATCATAGCCGACTGGCGGTCGGTCGAATACCCAAAGCCTACAGATGTCGATCCGGCGCGAAAAATCCACGGCGCCGGCACGTTGCCATGCCGGCTGCCGATGGCCTTGCCTCACAGAGAACCCAGTTTGCCCAGGTCCTTCGCCACCAGATAGTAGAAGGTCACGCGGCTCTTGGTGTTGTCGGCGGCCATCGCCTTGCACGCCTTCTCGATCGAGGCGTCGGCCTTCTTGGCGTCGGCAATCCCAAGCTTCTTGGTCACCCAGTTGTCCCGGACCCGCTCGAGCTCCTTCGGGTCCGCGCAGGAGACCAGGGAGGAATCGCGGTTCCTGAGCGCGATGCCCAGATGCTTGACGATCTTCTCGACCGCATCGGCGCTGGCGCCGGCATCGTATTTCTTCACATCCGCAAGATAGTCGGCCATGAAACTTCCCCTCGTCGGCGCCACGGATCCGATCGATGAGGCTTGTGGCGCGCCGCGCAACTTGTGCGCTAGGTCAGATATTCCTCATCGCCGGGGAGCTTCGATTGAGTAGACGCGCAAGTCAACCCTCGGCTGTCGAGTTTGGCGCAGGGGACAAGCCTCGACTTGGCCCTTTCATTTTCCGTAACCGCTCCCTATATTCGCTTCGTCGGCTTGACCGACTATGGCGATAAACAGGCGATGAAATAAGCCGTTCGGACCCGGGGGCGGTACCCGGCGCCTCCACCAAAAACCGCTCTTCCAAAGGGAGCGGCTTTTGCTGGGGGCGAAATAGGATCGACGAAGGTGTAAAGATCGTACTTTTGCCCGGCATTGTACCACCGTCATCGGGCTAAACTTATAGTTGCCAACGACAACTATGCGGAAGCTCGTCTCGCTGCTTAATGCAGTGCGAACGCTTCAAATCAAGCCCTAGAGGTTCGCACTTCTAGGCGGGGTTCGGAGGTACCTGGCAACAGAAACCTCCACCTTCCCCCTCGCCTTCTTTCCAAGTCAATTGAACGGCCAAGCATGCTTGGCGCGCATGCTTGCGGTCCTGCCTGAGCTGAAAAGGCCGGGCAATCCCGGCCTCTTCCGATTTTCTATCCGCGTCTTACTCGGCAGGCGCTTCGACCGGTTCGCGCGCACGGCCGAGCGTCAGCTTGGCCAGCATGAAGGAAATCACCGCGCAGAGCGTGATGCCGGCCACCATCGGCAGCGGCGTGCCGTCGAAGAAGAGGCCCGCCACGCCCATGGCCAGCGCGCCGATGGCGAAGTGCAGCGTGCCCATCAGCGCCGAGGCCGTGCCGGCGATCTCGCCATGCTCTTCCATCGCCAGCACCGAGGTGGTCGGAATGACTAGGCCAAGGAAGCCGTAGCCGACAAAGAGCAGCGCCGCCATCACGTCGAGCCGGTCGACACCGGATGCCATGATCGCGAACAGCGCCACCATCACCGTGGCATAGCCGGTCACCGCCACCCACACGACCCGCTTCAAGCCGAAGCGATCCGCCAGCATCCCGGTCAGCTGCGACATGCCGATGAAGGCGACCGCGTTGATCGAGAAGAACACGCTGTAGACCGACGGCGACAGGCCGTAGTGGTCAATCAGGATGAAGGACGAACTCGACAGATAGACGAAGAAGCTCGCAATGCCGAAGCCGGCGATCGCCGTCAGGCCAAGGAAGTTGCGGTCGCTCATCAGGTAGCGGTAACCGGCAAGTGCCGTGCCGAAGGACGAGTTGGCGCGCTCCTCCGCCGAACGCGTCTCTTTCAGCGAGGTCGCGAGCAGGATGGTGGCTAAAGCTGCTGCGCCCGTTACCGTCCAGAACACGGCACGCCAGCCGAAGCTCTCGATGATCTGGCTGCCCGTGAGCGGCGCGAGGATAGGCGACACCGAGAACACCAGCATCAGCAACGACATCAGCTTGGCGGCCTCGTTGCCGGTGTGCAGGTCACGCACGATGGCGCGCGGCACTGCCATGCCGGCGCTGGCGCCGAGCCCCTGCAGGAAGCGGAAGGCGATCAGCCACTCGATATTGGGCGCCATAGCCGAGCCGACGCCGCCAACCATGAACAGCGCGAGTCCGACATAAAGCGGCAGCTTGCGCCCGACCATGTCCGAGATCGGTCCGACGACGATCTGGCCGAAACCCATCGACAGGAAGAAGATCAAAAGGCTCATCTGCACGGCGGCGGTGCCAGCCTTCAAATCCGCACCGATCGAAGGCAGTGCGGGAAGGTACATATCGATGGCGAACGGGCCGATTGCGGACAACAAGCCTAGCACGACCGCGATGCGGAGGAATTTGGGACTCATGATAAGGGCTTCTTTCGGATCTGGTTGCCGCCGTGGTCCGGCGTCTACCCGAGGACGTTCCATCCCGTGGAACCCCGACATCCGGGATGTGAAATCATCGTCGCTTCAAAGCGCGAATCTGCCGTTTCCCGGGAGCGGACTTCGCTTTATGGTGTCTATAAACTTAGACAGGCTTGTCCAATTCGTCAATCATCGCTATATAGTTTTTTATGAAGGTCGGCGTTTCTCCTGACACTTTCCCGCCACGCAGCCATGAGGCCAAGCGCATATCGGTGGTTGATGCTGCCGCTTCGGTCTTCTGCCGCGAAGGCTATGCCGGCGCCAATATTGACCTGATCGCGGCCGAGGCCGGCGTTTCGCGCCAGACCGTCTACAATCACCATGGCGATAAGGAAAAGCTGTTCATGGCCATTGTGCGCGACCTGACGGAGCGCTGCAATGCCGGCATCTTCGCCACCATTGCCACCTTTCCCGACCAGCCCGCCGATCTCGAAGCCGATCTTGTCGCCTTCGCGGTGCGCATGAACCGCAACTGTATCTGCAACCGCGACGGCCGCTTCCTGCGCAAGCTGATCCAGGCCGAGGGCGAGCGCTATCCCGAGCTTTTTGCCGAGTGGCGCGAACAGGGACCGGGCCGCACCTGGTCGGCGCTTGCCGCCCGCTTCGCGCGGCTCGCCTATGCCGGGCACCTCTCGATCGACGATCCGGACGTGGCGGCGCGGCAGTTCCTCGCGCTCGTCAACGCCGAGTTGCAGACAACCTTCATGCTCGGCGGCATACCGACGGAGGAAGAGGTGTTGCGCTCAGCGACCAATGGCGTGCGCACCTTTCTGGCCGCCTTCGGCAGGAAGAAAGCGGCAGCCGCCCGGCAGGCCGCCCTCGCCCACGCCTGAGCGATCAAATCGCCGCCAGCCCTCTTGGCCTTAGCTTTCGGCGCCTATATGCGGTTTACGCCGCGCCCAAGCTTGATTACAGCTATGCGGACGATTCAATGGAACCCGACCGTCACATGGCCGACGACCACATCCGCTACGACATTCTGGCCCAGGAGGCATTGCGCGGCGTCATGCGCAAGGTCCTGGCCGAAGTCGCGCGCACGGGCCTTCCGGGCAACCATCATTTCTTCATCACCTTCCTGACCGGCGCGCCGGGCGTGCGCATCTCCTCGCGGCTGCGCGAGCGTTATCCGGAGCAGATGACCATCGTCATCCAGTTCCAGTACTGGGACCTGAAGGTAACCGACACCGGTTTCGAGGTGGGACTCTCC
>NZ_RZSF01000222.1:0-11471 GCF_004023325.1 Mesorhizobium sp. M1A.F.Ca.ET.072.01.1.1
ACCTATGCGGGGTTGGCCTCGATCATGATCGCGGTGGTGTTCCTCTACATCATCTCGGCCATTTTCATCCTTGGCGGCGAGCTCAATGCCGCGATCAGCCGCTATCTCGAGGCGCGCGCCCGCGTGGGTTGAGCTCTGTCCTGACGGGCGGTCGCGAGCCCGACGCCCAAAGTGGCGATCGCCATGCCGGCGATCTGCAGCAGAGTGAGCTCTTCGCCGAACAGAGCCCACGCGATGACGGCGGTTACGGCGGGCACAAGATAGAACAGCGATGCGACCTTCGACATCTCGCCGTCCCTGATCATCACCATCAACAGGAAGATGGCGCCGAGAGACAGCACCAGGACCAGCCATGCCATGGCAAAGATGAGCTCGCCGCTGACGGTGATGGTGCGCGTCTCGAAGGCGAGCGACCCCAGGATCGTGACGACCGAGCCTCCGACATACTGCCACATGGTCGCCGAGACGAGGTCGCCGCCGGAGGCGAAGCGCTTTTGCCAGATCGTACCAGCGGCCATGCCGAGCACCGAGACCAGCGAGGCCGTCAGCGTTGCCGCGGTAACACCGCCGCCAATCATGCCGAGCTTCGGCCACAGCACGATGACGACGCCCAGAAGCCCGACGGCAAGTCCCGCCCAATGGCGCGGCAGGATCTCCTCGCCGAGAAATTTGCCGGCGAGCACCGCCGTGATCAGCGGCTGCAGGCCGACGATCAGCGCCGAAAGCCCGGCCGGCATGCCTCTGTGGATCGCCCAGAAGACGCCGCCCAGATAGACGCCGTGCATTAGGACGCCGGCCACCGTCGCATGAAGCGCCTCCTCGCGGGTGGCCCGTCGCGAGCCGATAAGGACGGTCAGTCCCGCAAACAGGATCGCCGCCAGCACGAAGCGGATGGCAAGGAAGGTGAACGGCTCCGCCCATGGCATTGCATAGCGCGCGCCGATGAAGCCGGTCGCCCACAGAACGACGAAAGAGGCGGGGATGAACCGCTTGATGCTGTGCATTGGAAGGAGGGCTCTGGCTGCGCGTGAAAAGTTGATGTCGGCAATTGCTCTAATGCCGATCAATTCGGCAAGCAAAACGAAACGGTTGATCCATAAGCTCATCCGAATTCAACAAACGGTGCCAAGAGGGGCATGGCGTTAAGGCACGCCATGAGCAGGCATGCTTTTGCATCTCGGGACGACATGGCTGCTGTTCGCGGTCGCCACCGTCGCGGTCTTCGGATTCTTCTTCGGCACCGCGCTCGATGCCATCATGAAGGACGACGGCTTCGGCTCGACCGGCAACACGCTGCTCTTCACGCTGGGCTTCTTCGTTGCGGTGATGATCGCCAACGAGCACGGCATCACCTTCCGGGATATCAAGCTAGCTGTGGCATGGGGATTGAGCGGCGCCTTCGTCTTCATCAGCGTGATGGCGCTGATCAAGGCCGGACTGGCTCGCTTGTAGTCAAAGCCCAACCAGCCGCATGACATCCTGCGGCGACACGCCTGCCTGCCTGAGTGCGGCAAGGCCGGTGTCCTTGAAACTCTTGGACAGCTTGCGGCCGTCCGAGCCGAGGATCAGCCGATGGTGGAAGTAGCGCGGTGCGGGCAGACCGAGCAGGTCCTGCAACAGGCGCTGCACGCTGGTCGCCGCGTAAAGGTCCTGACCACGCACGACATGGCTGACGCCCTGCAGCGCGTCGTCGACGACGACTGCGAGATGGTAGCTGGTCGGGTTATCGCGGCGCGCCACGACGACGTCGCCCCAGGCCTGCGGCGTTGCGTCGACCGTGTGCGTCGCGGCCATAGCCTCGTCAGTGACCTCGACCCATGACAAGGCGCCCGGCACGCGTGCCATTGCTGCCTCGATGTCGAGCCGCCAGGCAAAAGGCGTGTTCTCGGCAATGCGCCGCCTGCGCTCCTTAGACGGAAGTGCCTTGTCGAGCGGCGGGTAAAGCGGCACGCCGTCGGGGTCGCGCGGCCAGTCGCGGCCGCGTTTCTCGGTCTCGGCAATGAAGGCGCGGATCTCGCCGCGGCTCATGAAGGCGGGATAGACGAGTTCCTCGGCGATCAGCCGGTCGAGCACGGCCCTGTATTCGGAAAAATGTTCGGACTGGCGCCGCACGGGCTCTTCCCATTCGAACCCCAGCCATTCCAGGTCGCGGAATATGCCGGCCTCGAATTCCGGCGTGCAGCGGATGACATCGATGTCCTCGATGCGCAGCAACAGCCGTCCTCCCGCCCGCGCCGCCATTTGCCGGTTCAGCAGGGCCGAATAGGCATGGCCGAGATGCAACTCGCCATTGGGGCTCGGCGCGAAGCGGAATGTCAGGAGCGTCATGTCTCGGACGGCATTCGGGTTGAAAGGCGCTTCCGCCGGTTGATAGTTAGCATCAATTGCCACTTCATGAGCGCCCTGGGAACAAGCAAACGTGCAACGCATCGCCTCGCTCGACGACATTGCGGCAGGACTCGACGCGCTCTGCCTGCTCGATCCACGGCTGGAGAAGGTACGCGGCATGGCCGGCGAGGTGCCGCTGAGGCTCTCCGAGCCGGGATTCGGCAGCCTCGCGTCGATCATCGTCTCGCAGCAAGTGTCCCGCGCCAGCGCCGATGCCATTTTCGGCCGGCTGATCAGGCTGGTCGATCCGCTGACGCCGGAAGGCATCCTTTGCGCCGGCGAGGATATTTTCCGCGAGGCCGGCCTGTCGCGGCCGAAGCAGCGCGGGCTGATCGCCATCGCGCGAGCCGTGGCCGGCGGGCTTGACCTCCACCATCTCTGCTCGCTCGACGCCGACGAGGCGATCGCGGCGATGACGGCGGTGCCGGGCATCGGACCGTGGACGGCGGAGTGCTACCTGCTGTTCGCCGCCGGCCACCCCGATGTGTTTCCCGCGCGCGACGTCGCGCTGCAGACGGCGGTCGGCCATGCCCTGGGCATCGACCCTCGTCCGCCGGAGAAAACTCTGATTCGACTGGCCGAATCATGGAGCCCGTGGCGAGGGGTCGCGTCGCGGCTTTTCTGGGCCTACTATCGGGAATTGAAGGGCAGGGACGCGGCGCCACCTGTCGAGATGGCCGAAAAAGCATGAAAATCATGCGTTTTTGAACGTTTCGCCGAACGACAATCCGCTTCACATCCCTGTCATGTCGGGCTTACAGTATCCGTGGCGTTCGGTTTGGAACGAAGGAGGCCAACTACGTGACGGTTGCCGTATCTCCGGATGGGCTTCCCGCGCTGGTGCTGAATGCGGATTACCGTCCGCTCAGCTATTACCCCCTGTCGCTCTGGTCGTGGCAGGACGCCATCAAGGCTGTCTTCCTCGACCGGGTCAATATCGTCGCCGAATACGAACACGCCGTCTCCTCGCCGACCTTCTCGATGAAGCTGCCGAGCGTGGTGAGTCTGAAGGCCTATGTGAGGCCGTCGCGGCATCCCGCCTTCACCCGCTTCAACGTCTTTCTGCGCGACCGCTTCCAGTGCCAGTATTGCGGCACGACCGACGATCTCACCTTCGACCATGTCATCCCGCGCCATCGCGGCGGGGCGACGACCTGGGAGAACGTCGTGGCCGCCTGCTCGCCCTGCAATCTCAGGAAAGGCGGCATGATGCCGGCGCAGGCCAAGATGTGGCCGCTGCAAAAACCCTATCAGCCGACCGTGCACGATCTGCACAATAACGGCCGCCTGTTCCCGCCCAACCATCTGCATGAAAGCTGGATGGATTATCTCTACTGGGATGTCGAATTGGAGCCGTAGAGTTCGGCACAATCGACCGGCCATGCAACGACAAATTGCCGATCTTCGGCGTTGCCCTCATCCGGCTGGCGCCACCTTCTCTCCGTTTAGTTACGGGGAGAAGGAATTGTGCGCCGCGACGTCGCCCATTCTGCACGTCGATCATTGGCGAAGCCATTGATGACGGCCTCTTTTCTCCCCGTCACTACGGCTGTGTAGCTCAGTCGCGCGCGAGCGCGCAGCGTAAGGCGACGGCGGCCAGGATGAGGCTAGCGATGGCGTTCCAGCCGGCGAGCGACAGGCCGAGAATGCGAAGCGCGGCCTTGTCGCAGGAGGGCGGCACGAACTTGTCCAGCGCATCGAGCACGCCCTTGCCGCCGGTGTCGACCGGACCGGCGATGGCCGTGCAGTCGGCGGGGCCAGGCCACCACGCCCACTCGACGCCCGAGTGGTAGACGCCGAGATAGAGGCCATAGAGCATCAACAGGCCACCGATCGCCAGCAGGCCGCGCGTCAACCAGGCCGGCGCGCGCAGCATTGAGGCAGCGGCCGCGACCAGCATCAGCGGCGCGCCGATATAATAGGGCGTGCGCTGCTCCAGGCACAGATGGCAGGGAATGTAGCCGCCGATATACTGGAAGGCGAGCGCCGAGCCGACCGTCGCCGCCATGGCGACGGCCAGGAACAGCGCGGCACGCGTCCGCTGGCGTCCAGTGTCGGCGGTCATGGTCGCTGTCATCGGTCGTGATCCGTTCGCTTGGCACCTAAAGCGCGTCGCGCAGAAATGAATTCAGGCGCCGCGCTTGAGTCTTGTTTCGATGCATGTCGTTCTCCCAAAACCGCTGCGCACTTTTGGCCGACATGCATTATCCGTGGGCGTATCTGACCGCGATATAGAGCAAAATAAGGGCAGCGGCGCCGGCGCTGACGATCATGCCCAGCCGTTTCTCGATGAACTCCCTGATCGACTCGCCGTAGCGGCGCAGCAGCCAGGCAAGCAGCAGAAAACGGGCGCCGCGCGCAACGATCGCCAGCCCGATGAACAGCAGGAGGTTGACGCCGATGACGCCCGACAGGATCGTCACGACCTTGATCGGCGGCAAATGCGCCGCGCCCGAGGTGATCAGCATCAGGACGATGAAGCCGACGCCGGATGAGGTCCGCAACTGCTCGAACTCGTCATACTTGCCGTAGAATTCCAGAATCGGCTTGGCGACCGCCTCGTAGGCGTAGTGGCCGATGAACCAGCCGGCGACGCCGCCGAGCACTGAGGCCACCGTTGCTACCAGCGCGTAGCGATAGGCGCGCTCCGGCTTGGACAGCGCCATCGGCAGATAGAGCACGTCGGCCGGCACCAGAAAGACCGAGCTTTCCACGAAGGCGATGAAGGCCAGCCACCATTCGGCCGATTTCCTTGCCGCCAGGGACATCGTCCAGTCGTAAAGTCCGCGAAGCATCGGCTCTCCTGAAAAGCGCGCAGTGGTTTTGGACACCGGGTGGCAGGAAGACAAGGTCCCAAAGCGCCGCATCCACCCTTTGGGATCCGAGGCGCTTCAACGCATCCCCTGTCTAGAAAGATTTTCCGCGCCGCACAATGGCGGGACGTTCACGAGACTGAAAGGCATGGCCGGGTGCAGTCAGCGCCTGCAAATCGGCAACAGGCCAGTTGACGAAAGCCCATCCGCCCGTATAGTCCGCGCCCATCCAGGCCGCCCGGCCTGAGCCCCTATGGCGGAATTGGTAGACGCGCTCGACTCAAAATCGAGTTCCGCAAGGAGTGCTGGTTCGATCCCGGCTAGGGGCACCAATTGGTCTCTTTGACCATCAACCAGGCAGTTGCCGAAGTGACGGAGCTTCATGGGCTGGCCAACCGCTTCACAGGGCTACCGGCCGGTTACAAAGCATCACTGCGCCTGTACCTCTAAGGTTCGACGACGGAAGATCAGCCAGCCAAGGCTACACGCCAGTCCGACGTTCAGCAGCGCCAAGCCAGCGAGAGCTGCTAGAGTGCCGTGAGCGCCCACATGCTCCAACAATAGCGCTCCGACAGACGGCGCTGCTGCTTGAGCGATCAAGCTGGGCATGGCAAGTCGCCCCATCAGTCTCGCGTATCCCGACGGACCGAACAGAGCGAGCGGCAGCGTGCCTCGCGCTATCGTTTCGAGGCCGATGCCTGCACCGTAGAACGCCAGCGCCACAGGCACCACCGGAACCGCGACCCAGAGCGCACCAATGCCGATGGCGACGAAGCTCACCGACGCGAACTTGGTCCAGATGGGATGATGGTAGCGGGCGATGATCATCTCGACGGCACGCGCCGACACCTGAGCGGGGCCGACCAGTGCTCCGAGCCCAACGGCAGCGGCGAGCGCCATGCCGCTGGCCTGCAAGATGGTGAGGAGATGAACTGACACCGTCGACGAAATGACCGCCGCCAAGGTCAGCGTGGCAGCCAGGACGACCATGATCGGAACTGCGGCCGGCTGAACTGGGGTGCCAACCTGCTCCTTTCCAGGCCGATCTGTGACGCTCGGCAGCGGCGCCCGACGCGGCAACATTCCGAGATAGAGAGGCAGGGCGAAGAACAACTGCACCGAAGCATAGACGAGGCATGTGCCGCGCCAGCCCGTCTCGCCCATCAGGAAGGCCGAGATCGGCCAACAGAACGTGCTGGCGAAGCCGCCGAACAGCGAAAGGGTTGTGATGGCCGAGCGCGCGCTATGTCCGGAGAGCCGGCCGAGGGTCGCGAAAGCGGCATCGTACAAGCCCGCCCCCATTCCAAGCCCAACAACGAGCCATGCTGCGATGTAGGCGGCAAGGTTCGGCGAGGCAGCGAGCCCGATCTGGCCGATGCCGATGCAGCCGGCGCTGAACGCAAGAACGTTCCGGCCGCCGTGGCGCTCAATGGACGAGCCGACGCGAGGTGAGATCAGCCCGGCGACGAGCAGGCCAAGCGACAATCCACCCACGACCCAAGGCAGCGGCCAGCCGGTGTCGGCGGCGACCTTTGGTGCAATCACCGCCGGCAGGTAATAGGTGGACCCCCAGGCCATGATTTGGGTCAGGCCGAGGACGGTGATGATCGTTCGGCGACTGCGTTCCATCGGGCGTGATGCGATTAGGCTGCCACCCCGCACCCGCAGCCACCCTTGCCAGCGGCCTTCGCTTCAGCATCGGCGAGACAACAGGCGTCAGCCTCGGAAGAAGCGGGACCACCACAGCATCCGCCAGCGGTCGCGCGTATGGTCGACTGGGGAACCGTGCAGACGCCGGTTTCGGGTAGCACCAGTTGCACCGCATCCGCAGCCGCCATGTCGTCAGCGAGGGCTGCCGCGACCGACCGCACCTGTTCATACCCGGTCAGCAGCAAGAAGGTCGGGGCGCGGCCGTAGCTCTTGATGCCGACAGTGTAGAAGTCGGGCTCGGGGTGGCTCAGTTCGCGATGGCCGTGCGGGGGGACGTCGCCGCAGGAGTGCTCGTTGGGGTCGATCAGAGGCCCCAGCGCCTTTACGCCCTCAAGCCAGGGGTCGAGATCAAGCCTAAGCTCGCGCGTAAGGGACAGATCGGGCCGCTGGCCAGTCGCTGCGATGATGCGGTCGAAAGGCCCGAGCATTTGTAGGCCATCCTTCGTCTGACCTTCGACTGCCAGGCGGCCGTTTGAGCTGCGGATGGCCAGCGTTGCGAACCCAGTGACGAGCTTTGTGCGCCCGCTCTCCGCAAGTTCGCGAACGTCAGAACCAAGCTCGCCACGGGCAGGCAGTTGATCCAAGTCTCCACCGCTGTAAATGCGAACCAGATCGGTCCCGCGTGTCGCCCAGACAAAAGCGGTTCCCGGCTCAACCGCAGCCAGCCTATCGAGATCGAGCAGGGCATTGGCGGCCGAATGACCCGAACCGACAACAAGCGTGGCGCGGCCGGCATAAAGGGTGCGGTCGCGGCCGAGAATGTCGGGAATGCCATAGGCAATCTTGTCTGCGAACTCCGCTTCGCCCTCCGCCGGGACACCACCGGCCCCAAGTGGATTTGGCGTCTGCCACGTGCCTGAGGCGTCAATGACGGCTCGTGCACTGTCGCGCCTGATGCCTTCCCCGGTTTCGACCACCAGCATGAACGGTCGCGCCTTTCGATCTTTGCTCAAGACCTTGTCTGCGCCCCAGCGCGAAACAGCAATCACGCGTGCACTGGTTTCGATGGACGAGGAGAGTTCAGGGAGCCTTGCTAGCGGCTCGAGGTAGCGGGCAATCAGTTCATCAGCGGTGGGGAACGCCTCGGGCTTGGGCATCGCCCAGCCGCTCTCCTCAAGACGCTTTCGGGCCGCCTGATCAACACAGTAGCGCCAAGGCGTGAACACCCGGACATGGCCCCAGTCCTTGAGATTTGTGGCGATGCCAGCGCCGGCCTCATAGACCTTCACCGGGAGCCCCCTTTGGATGAGTTGGACGGCAGCCGCCAAGCCGACCGGGCCGGCTCCGATGACGGCGACAGGGAGGGCGTCAGGGTCATTCATCGACATTTTTCCATCCTTCCGGGATCATCGAAATATGATGCAAAAAAGAGGCTATGCCGCCGCGTCGCTCTCCGTAGCGCCGCAAGCTGCGTCAGCACAGCACTCGTCAGCCAGGAAGCCGATCAAGTCGCGCATGATAGGATAGTTGGCCCGGCAGATGAGGGTCGTCGCCTGACGCTCCTGCGTCACGAGGCCGGTCAGAATGAGGCGATGCAGGTGATGGGACAGCGTCGAGGCCGCGATGCCAAGGGTGTCCTGCAAGTATCCCACCGGCCGGCCAGCTTCGCCGGCTCTGACCAGTGTGCGATAGAGCTTGAGCCGTGTCGGGTTGCCGATGGCTTCGAGCTGTTTTGCGGCTTGTTCGAGTTTCATGGAAATAGACTGCACCCTCCGCCGCCGCCGGTCAACTCCTATTTCGACAATGATCGAAATACGGTCAGACGAGTCCCAAGTGCATCGGCAGGGAGCTGTCGCGGAAGGTCAGCGGAGATGGTGCCAAGGCTCCATTGGGATTGAGGTCGTCAGCATTTGCAGGTCACCGACACCCTACCGCATATTCCCCGTGTGCCCCTGCGAGTATCGGCCCGGCTGCGGCCACACCGTCAGGCCGTGCGGCTCGACGCCGACGCGGATCTTCGTGACAGCGCCGGACGTCGTGTCGATCATATAGACCTCGCTGTCGAAGCGGCCGGAGAGCCAGAGCTGCTTGCCGTTGGCGCTGACATTGCCCATGTCCGGGCTGCCGCCGCCGGGGATCGGCCATTGGGCGACGACCGAGCGCGTCGCGAAGTCGATCACCGTCACGCTGCCCGGCCCGTCGGCGCGGCCTTGCTCCATTTTGTGCGAGCCGCGATTCGACACATAGAGCCGCTTGCCGTCGCGGCTGACGACGAAGCCATGCGCGCCAATGCCCGTCGGAATGAAGCCGATCTCCTTGAAGCTGTCGCCTTCGATCAGAAAGACGCCGTCATTCATCATATCGGCGACGTAGAAGACCTTGCCGTCGGGCGAGAGCCTTATGTCCTGCGGCATGCCCATCTTCGACAGGTCGAGATGGCCGAGCACCTTGCGGTTCTTCAGGTCGATCTTGGCCAGTCCGCCGTCGCCATATTCGCAGGTGAAGATCGCATAGGAATTGTCGGCCGCGAAATCGGCATGGTTAATGCCGGGGCAGGCCGGCGTCGGGATGACGGCTTGCAGCGCCATGGTCCGCGGATCGCGCAGATCGAGCCGCCTCAGGGCCTCGTTGACGATGATGGCGGCGCTGCCGTCCGGCATGAAATACATGTTGTAAGGATCGTCGACCGGCACCTGCTTGCCGGGCTTTCCGGTCGTCGCGTCGATCGGCGTCAGGCTGCCGTTCTTGCCGGTGCCGTTATTGGCCACCCAAAGCGTCTTCAGGTCCCAGGAAGGAACGACGTGCTGCGGCTTGCTGCCGACCGGAAACCTGTCGACCTCCTTCAGCGTCGCCGGGTCGATGACGGAAACGCTGTTCGAGGAACGGTTGGGCACATAGACGCGCGGCAACGCAGCTGCCGCGGCTGGAGCCATATGGCCGGCGGTGGTGTGGCTGTAGATGTTGACGAGCGCGGGCTCGGAGCAATCCTCGGGGCAGGACTCGGCGAAGGCTCGCGCCGGGAGCATGGCGAGCAGGACAAGCGGCGCACAGAGGCGGGCGAAGCGCAGGAAGGTTTCGATCATCTGGATGCTGTGTGAAGAGGCAGGCCGGATCCGGCCGCCGGATGCCATAGCCGGTGTGCGGCCTTTCATCTAGCGCCTTTTCAAGAGGCTCCGCATGCGATTGCGCAGGAGCCGCGCCATGTTACGGGTCTCCCGGTAGAGATGGAGCTGCGAGGCAGCCTGGCGGGCCGGCCGGTCGGCGTCGGGCGTCAGGCCGACCACCAGCGTGCCCATCGGCTTGCGCTCCGTCCAGAGGCGACTCATCACCGGATGATCGGGCACCGCGCAGGAATCGGTCATGGCGACATTAGGATCATCGAGATGCTGCTTGGTCACCTCGATCATCAGCAGTGTGCCCGGCGAATAGGCCGAGAGCGTCTCGTCATAAGCCGTCTTCCAGGTGTAGGCGACGCCCGCTTCGACGAAGACGACGAGAGAAGCGATCGTACGGCCCTCGAGCGTCAGTGTGTGGATGCGGCACATGTCGTGCTCGGCGAGCCTGTGCACCGCCTCGCGGGCGAAGGCGGCGCGGTAGCGGTCGATCGCCATGGCCGTGCGCTCGCGGCCCTTCCAGCCGGCCGCCTCCAGTGTCAGGAAGCTTTCGATGGCGTGGCGGATCTCGTCCGGTCCGCGCGCCACCACATGGTCCAGCTTGCCAAGGCCGGCGAGGCGCCGCTTCAGCCGGCGGAATTCACGATAGTGATGCGCGCGCAGCGAGGCCTTGAGGTAGTCGTCGCCATCGGCATCGCTTTCCAGCACGGGGCGCTCGGCCTTGCCGGTGACGACCAGGGTCAGGCCGCGGCTGTCGGCAAAGGAGGTGAGCAGGCTCGCCACCGGGCCGTCCAGCTTGATGTCGGGGAGCACGAAGACCTTCGGCAATTTGAGATGCGGCCTGGACAGCATCGAGAAGAAATCCTCGATGACGCCGACCGGATCATCACGATCGACCAGCGGCGTGCCGAGCGGGCCGAACGGGCTCGACCATGTGCGCATGACCGGCACGCCGAGCGGAATTGCGGGGCGCTCGACCGAGAACGGCACAAGGAGCCGCAGCCGGTTGCGGAACTCGTCGCCGTCGCGGATCACGGCCAGCCGCACTTCGCGGTCCTCGAGCCTCGGCATGGCCGGCGCCAGGAAGCGCGGGTTGAAGAAGACGTTGGGCTCGATCGTGCGAGCGCTAAGATAGTCGAGCTCCTCGACCAGGTCGAAGCCGGCCGAGGCGGGATAGATCGCGAGCTTGCGCTCCGGCCGGTTGTTGGCGAAGAGCTCGATATGGGCGGGATCGGCCTCCCTGACGAGGCCGGCAAGGCCCGACACCATGGCGCCGGCGGGGCCGCCGCTGGTCTCTTCAAGCAGCGGAATGGCGGCCATCAGGCGACTTCCTTATTTGCGGGCACGAAGATCGCCATGACGATGCCGAGCTTGCGCCAGACGGTGAAGGACAGCGCGCCGGCCTCGAAGACCATGGCGAGGCTGGTGGCGATCGCCGCGCCCCAGAGGCCGAAGAGCGGGATCAGAACCACATTGAGAGCGATATTCAGCGCGAGCGTCATGGCAT
>NZ_RZSF01000223.1:0-11461 GCF_004023325.1 Mesorhizobium sp. M1A.F.Ca.ET.072.01.1.1
GGTCAGAAGCGTCACCATGACGAGCAGCATGAAGGGCGCGTGCGCATGCTCAATGGCGAAGCCGCCGAGCGCCCGGAACGCGCCCGACACTTTCAGATGCGCGACCACGATCATCATGCCGAGCAAAAGCGTGATCGTGTCGAAATTGATGGCGCGGTAGGCTTCCTCCATGCCGATCGCGCCGATGGCGATCATGGCGGCGCCACCGAGCAGCGCGATGCCGGCACGATCCAGCCTGAAGCCCGGAATACGGCCGACGGCAACGCCGGCATAAGTGGCTACCAGGATGAAAAGCGCTCCCGCGCCGGTCCATGTCATTGCAGGAAAATCCCGTTGCCTGCCCGCGCCCGACGGAATCTGCTCGGGCGCCCTTTGCCGGACGAGCTTTAGCAACGGCAGCGCAAAGGGAAAGGGTCGAGGGATGAAACTTTCCTCATCCGTCCGGGGCTTTTATATCTCGGATAGCTAATGTAATGTCTTGCGAAAACAGGGCCGACAATCCAGTCGTTGGGGACTAAATGGATGAACGCGGTCGTTGAAGCGGAGCATCGCGTCTCGCCAAACGAGAATCTGATGCCCTCGGCGGAATGCCGGCGCTGCCATGGCGCCAGGAAAATTTTCATTTGCGACCGCTGGGTCGCCTCCAACGGCCATTGCTGCCCGGGAGGAACGCACCGGCTGAGCTGTCCGGGACACAGTGTGATCTGCCTGGAATGCGGCGGATCGGGAGGCCAGAATGCCTGACCGGGTTCTTACCGACGTCGCACTGACCGTCGCTTCGCCGTCCGTCCGACCGCGACAAGGCCGGTTGCGCAGACATCGTCATCGGCGGCGTCTTGCTGTTCGAAAGCCTTGCGGTGTTTCGGCGGCGAGCCATATTCGTACCGCAGAAGCGATCACTGAAAGCTGGCGCCTCGATGAAAAGCCTGACGACCGCCCTTGTTGCCGGCACGATATTATGGACTGCGGGCGCCGCCGATGCGCGGCCCGACACACGCGCCATGACCTGTGGCGAGACGCAGGCGCTGATCCAGCGCCGGCATGCTGCGGTGCTGACCACCGGGCCCAACACTTATGATCGTTTCGTGCGCCAATTCGGCAATGAGTGCGACTGGCCGGAAGTCCCGATGTCGGTCGCGGTTCCGACCCGTGACGGTCCATGCCGCGTCTACCGCTGCGAGGAACCGGTCTTCGACTTCCCCGGTTGAGCGACGTACCGACCGCGCTGTGGAACAGTTGAGGCGGCATGCGAATTGTAGCGGATGGTGACACCAATGTCCCGGCTGCAGGAGGAACGGCCATGCTCAACGATGTCATGCGTAGCGGCAGCTGCCTGTGCGGCGGTGTCCAGTTCCGGGTTACCGGGGAGCCGCTGAGGGTGGGACTTTGCCATTGCAAGGACTGCCGCAAGACCAGCGGATCGGCGTATCAGGCCTTTGCCATATGGCCGCGCCAGGCATTCGAAAGCGCGGGTATCACCAGCACCTATGGCGGACGAAGCTTCTGTCCAACCTGCGGCAGCCGCTTGCCGTCGGTTCGCGAGGACGAGGCCGAGGTGATGATCGGCAGCCTGGATGTCGTGCCGACCGAAGGGCTTGAGCCCAGCTACGAATTGTGGATCGGTCGGCGCGAGCAGTGGTTGCATCCTCTGCCCGAGGCGAGCCAATTCGAGCATGACCGGACCGTCGCTGAGTCGGCGGCCGATGATGCCGAGCCGGAGGCCGTGCGGGAGCCCTATCGCGAATCGGCCTAAATGCTGAATGGCAGTAAGGCTTAAGTCGCAGAGCAAAGACGCATCGGTCCAGCGAGCCGGCGCCTATGCCCCTGAACGACCGGGCGCTGACCGCGAGGGCCTTGTCTTCTTCTGGAAGTCGGGCATTTTCAACCAACGGTCGGTTTGCCGGAGCGGCAGCGGCCGCTAGCATCCCCGGCGCGGCGAAAACCTTTTGGAGGCCGCTTCGGCCGGCGCGGCTCAGGCAACACCAGCATTGCCGCGCCGGCCTTACAAGATGGATAGTATGTCCAGCCCAGGCGTTGCGTCCGGGCGAATACAACTTTTGATGTTGTTTAAGTTCGAAAGCTTCCTTCTCGCGCGAAGCACCGGCTTCATTTGCGACACGGAAATGAAAATTGTTTCGGCCAGAGAAAATTTTTCACCAAACGTATTTCCTGGATGATGCCAACTATGCGGCGTAGCTACGCAAGCAAGCGGCAGGCCCAATCATTTTCCTGCCTTGTACAAAAACTCACCTTTGTTTCTTTTTGATTTTAAGACATAGTACTGGCGAATCCTGAAACCGGACGGGGCGGTTTTCATGACACTGGCGCCTCAACGCAGCCGCAACCTGGATATGCGGTATCCACCTATCGACGGGTTTTGGACCTGGGACATCAAGCGCGACCGCGTCTATGGGGACGCGAATCTGTCCGCTTATTTCGACCTGACGCTCGAGGAGTTCTCGCACGGCGCGCCGCTGGAGCGGTGCATGCAAAGCATCGAGCGGGACGATCAGCCGCGGGTTCGGCTGGCGATCCGCAAGGCGATCGAGCGCAGGTCAGGTTTTCGCGAGGTCTACAAGGTCCGCTCGGAAAAGATGGGGCTGCGCAAGATCCTTGCCGTCGGCCAGTGCTATGTCGATGACATGGGCGAGGCAGCGCTCTATCCCGGCTGGTTCATCGACCTGACGCAGGATGCCGCGGGCGAGGATCACTCGCTGCGCGAGATCCACGACCATGTCGAGCAGGCCAGGGAAATCGCGCAGTCGATCGGGGACGACATGCTTTCCTACCTGCTGGACAACATCCAGGAAGAGACCCTGCAAAGGCTTGGCGAGAAATCGAGGAGGCGCAAATCGTCCTGAGGCGATCTTTGGCAGTTTCTCGGCCGGGTTCCGGGCTAGCTTCTGGGCGGAAGCCTGCCGCGCCTGCTTATCTCGGCCGTCACCAAGCGCGCGAAATGCGAGCGGGGCGAGCGGCGCTCGATAAGCTTGGCTCGCTCGAGGGCGGCGTCGCCGTAGAATTCGATCAGCACGTTGGCGGCCTTGGCGGCATCGGCCTGCAGCCTGCCGAGATCGGCCTGTCCGCTCCCGCTCGCGGGCTCGCTCCTGGCAATCACGTCAAGCATGGCTTGCAGCTTGTCGGGAGTGCTGCCCTCGTCTTCATGCATAGTCGCCATCCGATTGGGGGCGTAAAATATCGACATTTTCGCGCGATGTGCAACAGCTTCATTGATCGAGCGCGGCTGCAGCCGGGCGCAGCATGGCCGCGAGTGAGCCGACAACCTTCGTACAAGTATAGTCAACGCAGACATTGGGGGCACCGATGGACCAGCCGAGCAAAATGGAAAACCTGCAGTTTGCGCAGGGGATCTTGCGCGAGCTTCGCCAGAAGGCTGAGGCCGATGGCGAAAAGCTTCTGACCTATCTCATCGACATGGCTTACCTTGAAGCCAGCGACCGCATCCGAGCCCACTGGATCGGCAGCCACGAAAACGAGAACCGCCGGGCCAAGGGCTAAGGGCTACTGTTCCAGCCGGAGCATGCCGGCAAAGTGCGAGCTTGCGCCCAGAACGCAAAAAAGCCCACCATGCCTTTCGGCACGGCGGGCGTGATCCTGAATGAAGGGCTGCGCAGCCCTAATTTTATGATGCGGCGGCCTTTTCGCGGACGGGCAGCTTCCAGCCCGGCCGAACGAAATGGCAGGTATAGCCGTTGGGGTAGCGCTCCAGATAATCCTGATGTTCGGGCTCGGCCTCCCAGAAGGCACCGGCCGCAGCGAGCTCGGTGACGACCTTGCCTGGCCAGAGACCCGAGGCGTCGACATCGGCGATGGTGTCTTCCGCCACCTGCTTCTGTTCGTCGCTGGTATAGAAGATCGCCGAGCGGTAGCTCATGCCGACATCGTTGCCCTGACGGTTCCTAGTCGTCGGATCGTGGATCTGGAAGAAGAACTCGAGCAGCGTGCGGAAACTGGTCTTGGTCGGATCGAAGACGATCTCGATCGCCTCGGCATGGGTGCCGTGATTGCGGTAGGTTGCGTTCGGCACGTCGCCGCCGCTGTAGCCGACACGGGTGGAGATCACGCCGGGCAAGCGGCGGATCAGATCCTGCATGCCCCAGAAGCAGCCGCCGGCAAGGACCGCGCGTTCGGAAGAAGCCATGTCAAACCTCCTTGGATTTCTCCATAAGTGGGGATTGTGGCCTGCTTCTTCCAGCGGCTCAAGCACCTGAAAAAGGGCGCCCGGAAAAGGGCGCCTGAAAAGGGGCGACGGGGAAGGCGCCTGGAAAAGGGCGACTGGCAGGGAAACTAACCCAACCACGGTGCCCAGTCTGCGCCGATTGCTCGCCGGTCGGCCAACCGGCGAGCCTCGGGCTGAGCACCAGCTTCACTTGGGCCCTTTATCGCCCCTGCCGTTGTCGCCTCCGCCATTGTTGCCCCGGCCGGGATTCCCCCGGTCATGGCCATGGCTTTCACCACCGAGGCAATTGGCGTCGCCGACGCCGCAGCAGCGGCCGGCCCACAGCTTGTTGGTCGGCGTGTTGTCGCATTCGTAGATCTGCTGGCCGGCCATCGCGGATCCACCCAGGGTGGATACGGCCAGGGCGGCAAGAAGTGCATTGCGAAGGATTGCAATCATCGAAAATCTCCATGGATACATGGGTGTTCATTTGCACCGATGCGTCGCATGACCACGCGAACTGGTTCATCGCGATTGGCAGAATTCTTCCCGGCCGATGTCGCCAATGGTCGGGATCGATCGGAACGGCTACCATTCCTCGCCGCTCATTCTTCTGGTGCGGGCCTGAAGCGCCGCACCACCACCTCGAACACGATGTCCGAAATCCACATGGCCGAGACGCCGATCAGGAAGGCGGCGGCTAGAGTGGTGGTGTCGTCGGCGGCGTCGGGCATCGGCAGGCCGCTGGCCTCGACCCAAGCGACCGTGGGGAGCGTCAGATAGGCGGCGGCCAAGGCGCCGCAGATCGGCGAGGCGATCATCTCGCGCAACTTGTAGCGATGACGCGACAGTGCCCTGAGCACCCCGCCGGCGAGCCCGGCGGCCACCACCTGACCCTTGACGCCGAGCAGGTCGAAGATGTCGTGCATCAGGGCCTCCAGCCACAGAGTTTTTCGCCCTTGCGGTTGTGGGCGAGAAGCGCCCGCGCCTCCTCGTCCGACAGCGTCTCGACGGCCTTGCCGGAAAGACGCAACGGCGAGGCAACCGCGCAGAAACCGCCCTTGGCCGTGGTGCAGCCGCAGAGCGCTGCGACGACGGCGGCGGCGATCAGTCCCTTGCCCATGACTTCAGCTCCTTCTTGACCGCACCGGCAGGCTGCGCGCCGATTTCGTTGTCGACCTGGACGGTGATATCGCGGGCTGCCGCCTCGCTGGCCGCCTGCCGGTCGCGCTCGGCCCGCGCCCCCGCAAGCCTTTGGTGAAAGCCCCAACCAAGTGCGGCAATGAAGGAGGCCAGGACGCCCAAAATCGCCGGATTGCCCGAGAGGAAGGACAAGAGCGCCGTCATGCCAGCCACCACACGACGAGCGCCGCGATCAGGAGCAGCGCACCGATGACCCAAGGCAAAGCCTGGCGAACGAGTTCGGTGAAGACCTCGACCATTTTGCTACCTCATTTCGACCAGTGGAATTTGCGGGCGAGCGCGTACCAGGCCTCGGCGGCGAAGCTGAGCGCCAGGCCGAGGGCGGTTTCGAGCGCCATCTGGATGTCGGGATCGGCCGAGAGCGCCTCGGCGTCGCCGGCGCCCAGCAGCCCACGCGCGACGAGCACGCCCGCGCCATAACGCAGCGCTATGCGGATGATGATTCCGATCATTGGCAGAACACTCCGAAGAGATTGCAGGGAAGATGCGCGGCCCAGGCGGCGGCCGAGCCGAGCGCCAGCGCGACGAGAGCGAGAACGCCCGCGGACCTGCGAGGCGATGCCTGCAAAGCGGCCGGCGGGTCGTCGTCGCCGCCAGAGGCGTTGATGGCCGACTGCGTGGCGTCAGCGACCGGAACTCGCGACGAGGATTGACGCGGCGCCTCCGGCTGCGCCGAGAAGAGCAGCGCCTCGGAGCGCACCGAGGCGACGCGCGCGCTCCAGCCCTTGCCGAAGGTCGGCCAGATCGGCAGCCGCTGGAGGAAGGCAAGCCGCGCATCGCAAAGCATGTCGATGACGACGCCGGCGGGTTTCGCCCGGGCCGCGGCTAGCGTCGCCGGCCCGATGCGGCCGTCTTGGGCGAGCCGAGCACTGCCTGGAGGTATTTCGCCGCCCTGCCCGGCCCGCTGTTCACGGCAAAGTCGAAGACGGTATAGTCGACGCCGTCGGGGAGCTCGGCGCCGGATACGGCGTCCCAGTAGAACCGCCGATAGACGGTGGCCACCTGGCCGTCCGTGATCTTCCTCAGATCGGCCTTGCTGGCGTCGGCCTTCACGTGGCGGCGGAAGTTCGCGAGTGTGACGCCCTTCATGGTGGCGCCGCCGGGATCAGCTTTTCTGTCCGACCAGCCGCCTTCGGATTTGAGCACGAGCGCAAGCGCCCGCGCGAAGTTGCGGTCCATGAGAGGCTCCTTGGCTTGCTGGTTGGTGGGAAAAGCTCGGCCGGCGACTTGCGTTCGCGCCGATTCAGTTCTTTAGAAAAACCTTAATTGCCGTGTGGCAATGTCAGGAGACGGCGGTTGGGCTCCGCCGGTTCGTGGGGTTGAGGCGTTCACGCCGAGGGGTTGGGCAAGATGGGTTTGATGTTACCCGAAATGGGCGAGTGCCAGGGCTGCGGCGGCACCGGCACGATCTTCGAATGCCCGAGATGGCGCAGTTCCAACGGCCACTGCTGCCCGGCGGGAACGCATCAGCACAGATGTCCGGGGGTGAGTGTGCGCTGCGCGGAGTGCGAAGGGACGGGTGGGGTTCGGGTGGCTGAGGGGTGTGCGGTGGAGAGCTTGCGGTAAACACAGCCTGCCAACGGGTTCTAGGAAACAGTGGCTCCTACGCTTGCCTCGCGTTCCTCGACCTGTGCAACCGAATGGGCGCGATGATCCTGCTCGTAACCGCTTTCGGGCGAAACGATCTGTCGGTCGACGCCCCTTTTTCTACAAAATGCTTCGCCCTTTCCTTTCCGTCCAAGCGGCAGGCTGGTATGGTTCCGGGTATTCCTTTGAGGTGCTGACGGATATCGGGAACGCCAGTTGGGCTGGGGTTTACCGATAAGAGTTGGCGCGGAAGATGTAGAGAGACACCATTCATGGAAAAGCGCCCGACCAAGGGAGAGAAGACTTGGATAGCCGCGCAAGAAAGGTTCGAGGCTGAGGAAGAAATTCCTTCGCCCCCGCCCTATCAGTGGGCGCAAGCGATGTTCGAGATCCGTCTCGTTCTCTGGCTTTGCTTTGCCATGCTTTGCATCATCGCGTGGCGAATCTGGTAACTCTAACGTAGGACAGCGGCAACTAAACCGTAGTTGATGCCAGTCACACTTCGCGTTGCCGTGACCATTCTGCCCACTTCCGCCGCATTAGCTTGATAGCTCCCACCCGACGCTGATCGGCCCGACGTTCCGACTGTAAAGTCATATTCTTCTGTGATGCCCGCCCAAGTATAGGTTGGAGCTGAATTGCCGCAGCGCGCGCAGGCGAACAAAAGACCGTGGTCGTCGACGTTGATGGTACCTGTGCCCGGATTGGCGCTACTAACCAGGGTTGCGGTCGGGACTAAGCTTCTGAGGTTAAGGCACCGGTAAGACGCGATCGACATCATCTGTGCACCCCAAGATGCGCCGCAGACGATGCTAACGGTTTGGTTGCCCGCCGCTATACTTGATGGCAGCTTGGCTGCGACGATGGCTGCGTAGGTCGACGCCACTATCGTATCCACGAGGATGGAAAAAGCGACGCCGGCAATAGTTCCGGAGATCGAGGTAATGGAGCCCGAGTTGCCTGATCCCAGCACCTCACAAACAACGCTGCGCTCAGTCGCCGCTCCCGTGTCGACAGTAAAGTTATAACTCGACAATGAAATATCGTTGTATGCCGTTGCGATGAACGACTTACTGGGCAGCAATAGGCCAGCCTTAGGTGGAGCAATACCGGGTAGCATCTACAAATCAAGCTCCAAGACGATCTTCAACTCACTGACGGATATTTGGTAGGTGGCAAGCATAGCCGTAACCCTGTCCTTGGCAGTCGGAGGAGCTGGCGGCCGAGGGATGTCCTCGACTTCGTAGACCTGCTGGATGACAGCACCAGTTTCAACATAGGAGGGTGAACCCACCGTCTGCTTGCCGTCTGGCGCATTGAACGGGACAGCGATTTTGCCGCCAACGGCCTCCACTTCTTCGAGGGCCCAGATGCCTTGATCATAGAAGCCGCGCAGGCTGTCGCCGTTCATCTGGATTTCGATGGGGTAAGGGTCGCACGGCGTTTCCACCTGCCGACCGTCGCCGTAAACAGCGGTGTAGGTGCCTATCATCTGTATAACGATCGAGGAGCCGTGCCACTCCTGCCAAACGTCATCGATCTTGCGAACAAGAATGGACATTTCGAACTCCTTTAGGTGCGGATGACGCCGGTGACGACGATCCGGCTGGTGGTGTCGACGAAGCCGACAAGGAAGACGGTTTCCGATGTGCCGATTGTGATAGGGAACCCTTCGACGCCGGTAGCAACCGCGAAGTTGGCGCTAAGGCCCAGGGTGCGGGCGGAAGTAACGGCCGTGGCCTTCAACACGAAGCCAAAGAGCGGATTCGCATTAGTTGGATTGCCAAGGGTGGCGTTCGTGGATAGCGCCACAGAAGCATTATTGCCCAGCGACATGTCCCACGTGACCGTCGCACTCGAGGTGAGCGCCTGGTAGGCCACGGTCGTCTTCAGAGCCGCCGCGGACAGGAGCTTGCCCGCAGTGCCGAGCTGAAATTCGCTATTCGAGGCTATTGCCGCGGAAGCAAGCATCGCATAAGTCAGCACGCCAGCCGGAACCATGCCGGTCGTGATCTGCCCGAACCCCACAGCGCTAGACACACGCCGCAGGACCGTATCGTCGGCAGCAGCCGCAATGTCTGCGCGCACGCCGCTCGAATTGGCAGACCGGCCGAAAACACTGACGGCTCCGCCATTGTCCAATTTGGCGGGCGAGAAACTGCCATCCGGGACCGTCACCGTCCCCGTGAATGTCGGGCTGGCCTTCGGCGCGAAGCTCGTGTCCACATAGGCGGTGGTGGCGAGCTTGGCGCTGTTGTCGCCGGCGGCCTGTGTCGGCGCCGTCGGCGTGCCGGTGAAAGCGGGGCTTGCTTTCGGCGCCAAACTCGCCACCGCCACCCCGATGTCCTTGCCGGCCTTCCCCGTCGTGCCGGCGAAGGTCACGATGTTGTCGGTCACCGAACTCGCCGGCCCGGAAAAATCACCGCTGCCAAGGCCATCCGCGCCTTTGTCGCCGGCGTGGGTGAAGATCAGCCAGATGCCGTCGGCGGTCGTGGGCAAGGTGCCGGCGCCACTGACATAGGCGAGCGTCAGTTTGCGATAGCGTGTCGCGGCCATCAGGTCGTCGCGCAGTTTCACGACCTGGCCGTCCTTGCGGTGGTAGAGGCGGAACTCCTCGAACCAGGCGTGAAGCGTGGAAAACACCTTGAAGCGGCCGGACTGCATGCGGTCGAGCATGTCCATCAGGCCGGCCTCGACCGAGACGGAGCCGTCGGCGAAGCGGGCGTGACCCGAGAGCGTGGTCAGCCCATGCGCGGCATATTGTTTTGCGAGCGCAACGCCGGCGCCTTCCAGCGTTTCGCGGCGGCCGTCGCGCGGCCAGGCGAAGGGCAGCCATTCGCCCCAGGCCTTCAGCGCCAGCGCCTGCATCGCCGGTGTCTGCTGCGCGGCGCGGTGGGCCTTGGTGACGTAGACGATGTCGGCCTCGGTGTCCCAGACGAGCTCGACCGCGGCCGAAGGATGGTCCCAGCCGAAATCGAGCGCGCCGATGCGCGGCCACCAGCGCGGCAGCCGGAACGGCTCGCAGGCGATCATCTCCTCCGGCACCGGGAAGATGCGACCGGAGCCCAGCACCGGAATGCCGTTCGCGCGCGCCTCGCGCTCATGCTCGGGATAGGCCGCGATGATTTCGGCGCGCTGTTCGGGCGAATAGTGCCCGGCATCGTCGATGGTCATGAAGGTCACGTGTCGGGACATGGCAAGCTCCAGTTCCTCGCCCCACGAACGTGGGGGAGAGGTGCGGCGAAGCCGTGATGGAGGAGAGGGAATGGCGCCGACGGCCATACTGCCAATCTCCCCCCTCGTGGGGGAGATGTCCGGCAGGACAGAGGGGGGCGCGAAGGAGCGCTATCCTGCAGGACTTTATGCCGTTCGAACCGGCTGAATTAAGAGACTTCGAGAGGCTGGCGGGACAGCGCCCCCCTCTGCCCTGCCGGGCATTTCCCCCACAAGGGGGGAGATTGGCCGTCACTCACCCCTTGCCCAACTCTCCACTTCTTCGCTCGACAAAAACCGCAGCACCACATCCGACATCCCGAGCAGCGGTGTGAAAGTCACGATGGTTATCCCGCCCGTCGCGTTGGTGCGGGTCAGACCCTCGGAATAAATGTCCAGCGGCGGCTCCTCGTCGAACCAGACACCGTGCAGCGTCTCGCCCTGCCATTTCTCGCGGCCTTTTTCGTAGGACTTGAAGGAGAGCACGCTTTCGCCCGCCTGCACATCGCCGCCACCGCCCCAGCGCACGACGACGCTGTCCAGCGCTCCGGGCGCGCCGCGGCCCATCGTCGTTTCGGCAATTGCGTCGGCCGGGATCATGCCGGTGCCCCATTCCGCCTGTTGCTGCGGCGGGCCGACCAGCACACGCTGCGGATTGTCGCGCGTGCCCTCGCCGGTGACGCCGGCGGCCCAAAGCCGGACGGGCGTGTCGAACACCTTGCCCATCCACCAGTCCGGATAGCGGCCGGTGAGGTGCATGGCCCATTCGGCGCCCCCTGCCTTGGTCTTGCCGAGCTGGTTACCGGCCATGAACAGGCGCTCGCGGTTTTTTGCCCCCGCCGCGTGGAACTCGGCCTGCCTTTGGTACGGCCTGTAGGCAGCAAGAAGGTTACGTTGACGGCGTCGGTCCACCTCCTCGAGCAGCGCCAGATAGGTCGCCATCATCGACGAACGGCCGCAGCCTCGCTTCGAGGCAGCGGATGCGGCTGCGGATCTCCTCATCGCTCAATTGGTCCAGACTGTTTTGGTTCGCATCGAGACCCTGCGAGAACTCTTTGGGCAGCATCGTCAGCACGACCTTCAGATACTGGTCGGGCTTTTCCGCCCTGACCGCGGCGATGACGCCGGCGCCATGGGCGCGGAAATCAGCGCGCAGCGCCGCGGCGAAATCGTCGCCCAGCGTCTTTTTCGAGCGCCTGGCTATCGGCGCGCCGGCGCCCGAACCGCTGGAGCGAAGGCTGAGCCGGCCGCCGCGCCTTGCCTGCGCAGTCAGCCATTGAC
>NZ_RZSF01000224.1:0-11439 GCF_004023325.1 Mesorhizobium sp. M1A.F.Ca.ET.072.01.1.1
TATCCGATGGTTGCGCCGAGGTGTTGCGGCCCAACAGTCGGCACTCGCGAATCCTGGAGGTTCGGGCGCAAGGCATCCGCTGCGCCGACTACCAAGGTTGCGTCGTGGCCCGGGAACACCGCTTACGATGCGGGCGAGCACGTCGGCGAGCCAGGCCTGTGGGTCGATGTCGTTGAGCCGAGCGGTTGCGATCAGCGTATACATGATGGCGGCGCGATCGGCGCCGCGCTCGGATCCTGCGAACAGCCACGCCTTACGGCCCAGCGCCAGACCGCGCAGCGCGCGTTCGGCGGCATTGTTCGTCAGGCAGATGCGCCCGTCTTCGAGGAAGCGGGTGAACCCTGCCCAGCGCTTGAGCATGTAGTCGATCGCCTGGGCGACGGGTGCATGTCGCGAGAGCTTGGCACGCTCGCCACGCATCCACTCTTCCAGCTCGGCGACGAGCGGAACGCTCCGTTCGGTCCTGACGGCTAGGCGCTGCGCGGCAGCCAAGCGCAAGATGTCGCGCTCGATGTCGAACAGGACATCGATGCGTTTGACGGCCTCGAAGGCGATCGGCGAGATCGGCGGCGCGGTCTTTCCTCGGCGCGCATTGGCGGCGATGTCGGCAAGCACGAAGAACTTGCGCCGCGCATGACTCCAGCACAGCGCATCCGTCACCGGACCGGGCTTCCGGTCGGGAAGGTAAAGCCGGTTGTAGCCGGCATAGGCATCGGCCTGCAGAATGCCGGTGAACTGCTTCAGGTGCCGTTCCGGATGATCGCCCGACCGGTCGCGCGAGGCATGGAACAGCGCCGCCGGCGGCGACGTGCCGCCGAAGGGCCGGTCGTCGCAGACATAGACCCAGGCCCGGCCGGTGTCGGTCTTGCCCTTGGCCAGGATTGGCACCGTGGTGTCGTCGCCGTGCAGACGCTCTGCCGAGAGCACATGGTCCTCGATCAGCGCATGCAGCGGGCGAAGCGCCGACGCGCACGCGCCGACCTGATCGGCCAGCGTCGACAGGCTCAACTCGACGCCTTCGCGGGCGTAGCGTTCGCTCTGCCGGTTGAGTGGCTGGTGTTGGCCGAACTTCTCGAACAGCACCATGGCAAGCAGGTTCGGACCGGCAAAGCCGCGCGGCGTGACGTGGAAGGGTGCTGGCGGCTGGGTGATCGCCTCGCATTGCCGGCACGAGAACTTCTCGCGTACCGTCTGGGTGACCTTCCATTGGCGTGGGATCACCTCAAGTGTCTCGGTGACATCCTCGCCCAGCTTCGACAGCCTGGTCGAGCCGCAGCGAGGGCAACTCTCGGGAGCGGCGATCACAACGCGCTCGCGCGGCAGATGCTCGGGGAACGGCCTGCGCGACGGGCGCCGGCGCTCGAACGACTTCACTGTCGTGGCAGGCGACGCTCGCTCGGCGACGAGTTCATCCTCGGTGGCGTCGGCCTCCAGATCTTCGAGCTGCATCTCCATCTGCTCGAGCAGCCTGGCCTTGCGCTCCGAACGGCTGCCATAGAGTTCACGCCTGAGCTTCTCGATTTCCAGCTTCAGCCGCGCGATCAGCGCCGCCGTCCCGGAACTGACCGCAGCCGCACGGGCGGCAAGGGCCTCGGCCTCGATGCGCGCGGCTCGCTCCGCGAGGATCATCCCGTGGGCGGCGGCAAGGTCGGAAGGGAGCGATTCGGCAGCGGACACCGGGCGATGGAATCACATCCACCACCACGTGCAAGGCCAAAATCGTCAGCCAGTCGCCGTCGGTCGCCAGGTCTTCTGCGGCATGCGCCAATCAATGCCTTCGAGCAGATAGCCGAGCTGTGCCGACGTAATCGTTACCACGCCGTCAGCCGCCGACGGCCAGATGAAGCGGCCGCGCTCGAGCTTCTTCGAGAACAGGCAGGCGCCTTGGCCGTCGTGCCAGAGAACCTTGATCAGATCGCCACGGCGGCCGCGGAAGACGAACAGGTGCCCACCGTGCGGATCACGCTTCAGCGTCTCCTGCACCACCAGCGCCAGGCCTGGAAAGCCCTTCCTCATGTCGGTGTGACCTGTCGCCAGCTACACCCGCACGCCGCTCGGAACCGGGATCATCGGGACCCGAGCGCATCCAGAACACGCCGCAGAGCCTCACCATCCACATCGCGGTCGACGCGGACGCGGCGCTCGCCGCCAAGCTCGATCTCGATGATGCCGATGCCGCTCTTACGCCGACGCCGGCCGGGGGACGCGGATGATGCCGGCGTCTCAACGGCAGGCGGCGCAGTAGCAGGAACGATCTCGACCGGGACCAATTGCGAGGCGCTCGCATCGACCCGCTCGCAAAGATCCTTGCGCCACCGGAAGAGCTGGCTGACGTGAATGCCCGCCGACCGCGCGATCTCGGACGCCGACACGCCCGGCTCGAAGGACGCCGCAACCAGACGCTCCTTCTCCTGACGCGGCCACCGTCGGCGTCTCTCGACCGACGTGATCACCTCCACACGCGGCATCGTCATAGGGCTACTCCTAGGATTATCCCTAGGACTTCCGACGTTCGCCCTCAGCCTGCAAGACGGCCTTCACCGGAGGGATACAGATAAGCGACGCTTGCCACCGGTCTTGAACTCGCGCTTGCGCTTTGTAAGGTACGCAAGCAGAGCCGCCAAACCCATCGCGTTGAGAATCCGCGTCCTAGGAACGCCCCCCTTGCGCGCCATCTCGACACCCCAATGCATGTGGTCGAGTTCGCGGATTGAATGCGCGTCCGGATTGATGCTGAAGATGCAGCCGTAGTCGAGTGCCTTCTGATGCCACCGCCAGTCGAGATCGAGCCGCCACGGATGCGCATTGATTTCGACAGCGACGCCATATCTCGCGCACGTTCTGAGGACTTTGTCGACGTCCAGATCATAGCCGGGGCGACGCAACAGCTGACGACCGGTCATGTGTCCGATGATCGTCGCGAAGGGGTTCGCGATTGCCTCAATGACACGATCCGTCTGCTCTTTCTTCGACAACTTGAAGCGGCTGTGCACGCTCGCGACAACGAAATCGAACTGCTCCAAAACGTGGTTCGGATAATCAAGCGAACCGTCGGCCAGGATGTCTGCCTCGATGCCCTTGAGGATACGGAATTTTCGCCCAAACTTCTTGTTCAGCCGATCCGCTTCGCGGTGCTGTTCAGCAATCTCCTGCAATGTGAGGCCGCCCGCGTAGTGCGCAGACTGCGAGTGGTCGGCGACACCATAGTACTCGAACCCGCGCTTACGGGTCGCTTCAGCCATTGCCTCAAGCGTCTCGGTGCCATCGGATGCGGTCGTGTGAGAATGCAGGATGCCATGCAGATCTTCATCCCGGACGAGGGTAGGGAGTTGCCGCCTCGCTGCCCGCTCAATCTCGTCCCTGCCTTCGCGCAGTTCAGGTTCGATGAACTGCAGGTCCAATGCTTCGTAGATTTCCTCCTCTGTCACTGATGCGATCAGCTTTCTGGCCCGGTAGAGCCCATCGGGTTCGAGGGCGAACCCTCTCTCGGCCGCAAACATCCTCAATTGCTCTAGATGAGCCGCGGAACCGGTGGCTTTGAGGAAGCTCGCGCCAAAGTGCTTCTTGTCCGTTACGACAAGCCTGAGGGTGGACTGCTCGATTTCGGCCCGCTTCTTCCCCTGCGCGACCAGCGCGAGGTCGGCAACAAGTTCGCAACCACGTCGGAAATCACCGGCGATTTCCACCCGCGAAAACTCGGGGTGCTCCTGCTTCACCGACAGGACCGCATGCTCAAGAAGAGCGGCGGCCTTGTGCAGGTGAAGCTGTGTTTCGCCGCTTCGAGCGATAGCCAGGTTCTGCAGGATTTTCGTCTGAAGCGAAGCGCCGAGGCCTTTGACTGGCCGGATGCGGTCTGCCCTAGCCGCGGCTTCGAGCTCAGCCAGCGAGTTCACGCCGAGCGCCTGATGAAGCTTCAGGATCTTGTCGGGCCGAAGCCCAGGTATGGCAAACAGCTCCATTACACCCGCCGGCACCTCCTCGCGAAGCTTCTCAAGGCGTGGATGCGTGCCCGATTCGTAGAGCTTGCGCACAATGTCTGCGATAGCGTCACCGATCCCCGGGATCCTGGTGAGGGCGCCGGCGGCGATGATCCGGTCAAGCGGCTGCGACAGTGCAGTCAGACTATCGGCCGCGCGTAGGTAAGCCTTGGTGCGATAGGGATTGCCCCCGCGCAGCGACGAGCGATGTGCGTATTCCCTTAGGAGACTGGCGACGGTCCTTGAATCGGGTTTTGCCATTGTCGAGGCAAACGGGGCCAATCTCCGCAGGTTCCAATCAGGCAAGGGCAGCGAAGAACTCGATGCGTGCTGCCGTTTTCCGGGACTGGGGCGCTACAGATTCGGCAACGATTGGTCGGCGCGACCCCATTCCGCCAGAGCTTTGTAGGCTGCGCGTTTCTTCAATTCAGGAGCGTCGCCGACGTGGAAATGCGATGGTGCATCAATCGTCTTCATCTCCGCCCAGGTGATCGGCGCCGCGACAGGCGCGCCCGGTCGGGACCTTGCGCTGTAGGGCATGATCGCGGTCGCCCCGCGCTGGTTGCGCAAATAGTCCACAAAGATGCGACCCTTCCGGCGCGCCTTCGACAGCGCGGCCGTAAAGTGGGCCGGATCGCTCTGAGCGACCGCTTGAGCGAGACGAGATGCGAAGTCTTTCACTTGCGGCCATTCGGCCTGAGGGGTGAGCGGAGCGATTACATGCACCCCTTTGCCTCCCGTCAGCATCGGGAAGGTCGCAAGTCCCAGCGATTTCAGAATATCACGAAACTGGAAGGCAGCCGCGCGGACAGCTTCGAAATCGAGACCCTCATCGGGGTCGAGGTCGAACACAAGGCGGTCGGGCTTTTCGACATCCTCGATCCGAGCTCCCCACGCATGCAGCTCGATCGTTCCCATCTGGACGCAGGTCATCAGCCCATTGGCATCGTCGACATACAGGTATGGCTCCTCGTGGCCGTCCTTTTCGGTGATACCCACTTGGTGGACTTTGTCGCCGAAGCTCCCGGCATCATGCTTCTGGAAAAAGCACTTCTTGGCACGGCCCTGCGGGCACCGAACCAGACTGATCGGCCGACTGCCAACCCAGGGCAGCATGATCTCCGCGACGGCCGCGTAGTGGTCCGCGAGCTGGCCCTTGGTTGATATTGGACTCCGGATAGATCACGCGGTCACGGTTGCTGATGGCGATGGTGTGCGCCGGCGACGTGGTCAGATTGGCCGTGCGACGTTCCGTCTCCAGAACGACCGCCTCCGGATTCTTGTCTTCGCGCAGACCGAGGTAGCTCGGATGTCTCAATGTTCCTTCGTTTGTCATCTCGGTGAAGGCAATCTCCGCGACCAGCTTGGGCCGAAGCCAGTGTGCTCCGCGAACTTCGGCTCGCGGCGCCTCGACGCTCGCGGCCTTCTGCTCGAGCGGTGCCATGATCTTCATGAGACGGAAAAGTTCAGCCGTATCGAAGCCGGTGCCGACTTTCCCGGCATAACGCAGTTTGCCGCCATCATGCACCCCGAGGATCAATGACCGGAACGCGCGGACCTTATCGGACGGCGTCCAGCCGACAATCACGAATTCCTGCCGCTTGATGCACTTGATCTTGAGCCAGCTTCCGCCGCGGGCTCCCACATAAGTCGAATCGGCGAGTTTCGAGACAACTCCCTCGAGACCGGCCGCGCAAAAGCGATCGAGCAGCTCTTCTCCGCGACCGAGGATATGATCGGAGTAACGAAGGACTGGGTTGTCCGAGGGCAAAATTGCCGCCAGCTTCTCTTTGCGTTCAAGGAGGGGACGCCTGGTGAGATCTTCACCGTCGAGCTGAAGGAGGTCGAAGGCATAAAAGTCGATGGTGGCTGGCGCACCCTTCAATGCGTTCTGAAGCGCCTGGAAGTTTGATCTTCCGTCGGCATCGACAACGACGGCCTCGCCGTCGATCAGGGCGGAGCGGACTTGGAGCTTGCGGGCGTCCGAAAGAATCGAAGGAAAACGCTGAGACCAGTCCAGGCCAGATCGCGTGTAGGCACTCGCTTCGCCACCGCCGACGGCAACAAGAATGCGATAGCCGTCATATTTCCTTTCGTGGATCCAGCGATCGCCGGCAGGGACAGTATCTACGAGCGTTGCGAGCTGGACGGGCCGAAAAGTGGGAAGCGCTAAATTGGTTCGGTCACGCATAGACGACTTCGCTTGAGGAGCGCTCGACCCAGGGATTGTCTTACGCGACGTTGGCTTGACCACTCTCACGCACCCCAAACCCGAGACGAAATGGCTTAATGGCGTCCAACGCGCGATTGCTGCTTTGGTTTCGTTCCGAGGGGTGGAGCTTGTCTCCATTGTTGCCGAGTCCGTGTGCCTGCCGAAGCCCGCAGTCGGTATCGTTGCCCGAGACGGCAAGTATGCGGACCGACCATCACACTTCGGAAGCAGCTCCGCGACCGACTGCATCAGCTCGTGCAGAACTCCAGAGTGGCGCCTCCCGCCGATGCCCCCGGCCATCATCGACCCGACGGTTGAATGGGTGAAACCGGGCAGGATAACAGTCTGGGTCCGCCATCTTAGGAACAGCCAAAGCTGCGGCATGGTGCCGTACAGGGCATCAGCGAGGAAGGAACCTAAAGCCGCCTTCCGGCTTCTCTCGCCATGACCACGCGCGGGATCAATTTCTTAGACCGGTGGATGGCGGATCACCTGCCGAATGCGATCACGGACGATTCAATGGCCATCGTTTACCTCGTCGAAGAGGCCCTGAAAGCTGCTGAGCGAGAAGGCATTAGCCCCGACGAGATCAGCGAGGAGGTTGGCACAGTCTTCGAAGTGATCCTCGATGCGATGCAGAACCGAGAAGGCGGCTTGGCGGCCTGAGGCTCCTGTGGAGCTATGCGTTGCATTAGGAAATGTTAATGTCGGCCGCTGCAAAGGCGGCGCATAATGCCGACCTGCCCCGGCTCGCAACACGGGGTAAGAGGCTCGGCCTGCCCCGCTCTAGTCGTCCCCCGACTTCCCCGCTCGCAGGCCGGGTCGCCTCAGCTTCAACTGATGGGTAAACTGCAATCGGAGCGGCTCGCCAGGGTCGACACCCGGTTACATTCCATAGGTCACTTGAACACGTACCTGTTAAACCCCGTCTGCCTCATGCGTGACCCGGATCCAGCGCTGTTCGTCACCGCCTACGTTCGTGACCTCACTGCCCGTGGCCGTTTCGGCTGCCACCCATGGAGTATTTGCACTGACGGTACGACTACTCACAACGCTCTCCCCATCCATCTCTTCCACGCGATAAACCTTCATGTGCGACCTCTGCTCTATTCATCCCGTATCTGAACAGAGATCCAGGAAGCTTAGTTCCTGGACGAAGCGGCGACCCGAAGAGCGCGGGTCAAAAGACGATGCCCGTCACCCCAGGCAACGGGATGGCGGGCATCGATCTAGCGGTTGCCGACGAGGAAGGTGGCGCATTTCCCCGCCGGTTCCATTCAATGCTATCGCGAGGATTTAGTTTCAGCGTAGGGACCAAAGCGTCAGACCATCCGACTTCGGTCGCATCGGAACATTCCGCCAGTCGGCAGGTTTGGCTTCGCGGCGCGATGCCAGCAGAGGATCGCGCCATTGGGTAGCAGAGACCCCTGGAGCGCCGCTTGTTCCCTCAGCGAGCGGGCTCTTGGTCTTCTGATCTCGAAAACCAATGTCGTCCAGATGAGCGACGGCTGGACCCCGCAACAGCCGATCAACGCGGGCATGTTCTTCACAGCGGGTGCCTCGATTGCAATAGTCATCAGAAGCTCGATCTGCCGGCGCTACGCGATCGCGTGGGCGCTGCTGCGCCAGCGATGGAATGGGACTTGTGGCCAAAGATGAAATGCGCCGTATGCGGCGGAAGGCGCATCGCACCTGACCTATTCGCCTGACACCAGCCCGAAGGACCTCAACAAAAGCCGCCGGTGAGGAAGTCCTAGGAACCTTTGTCCTTTGTCGCAGTTCGGCATCTAAGCGGCGCTGTTATAGCGACGCGTCGGGATGGCACGTCGGCCTTATTTGGAACGGGCTGACTCCTCAGAGGAGACCCGACAAAAGAGCCCGTCCCTCACGCCGGCGGGCTCTTTCGATGCATTGGCGGCGCTTTATTGAAGAGCTTTCCGATGAACAGCTACACCGTTGAAACGATGTTGGGAACGGATGCAGTCTCTATTGCCTACGCGAGGACCAATTCGCCGAAAGAAGCCGCTGAATGGGTGACCGGCCGCAACGTACAGGACCGACGAGACGAGGCCCAATGGGTTCGCGTAACCGACGACACCAATCGGGTGATCTACAAGTTTGCCTACAAATAGGAAAAGGACCGCCCCCGACACCCAGCCTGACGAGGGGATTGTAAGCAGGTTGGGCGCTCTATGGTCCCGCCCTGCTTGAGCCCATAATTTTCGGCTCGACGGAGCGCTGGAAGGCCGTTCACGTTATAAGCCTATGGAAACCCCACCTCCAGACGCTCCCCGTCGAGTACATCGCCCGCGCGTGCTGAAGGGCGCAACGATCATCACGAGTTTCCAAAACTCGGAAATCAGCTGCTCTCTACGCAATCAGCACTCCGAAGGAGCCGAACTGAGGTTGGCCGCAGACATTCAGATTCCAGCACGCTTTCTGCTCTACGTTCCCGTCGACGGGATCGCTTACAAAGCTGTCGTTCGTTGGCGAAAGAACGACCGCGTCGGCGTCGAATTTGAGGGTACCGAGCCAAAGCCGAAGTTCCATTACGGTTGAATGCCGAAAGCAGCAAGAGACTTGGCCCGGCTGACCGGGCTATTCCTTTGCGGAACATCGCGACGGGCAAGCAGTTAGAAATTCGGCGGCACGGTTCGTCCTCGCCGGTCTGGCCGAGCCGCTTAACGGCCAGCAACGGAGCCCGCTCGACAGCCCTCACGAGCGGGCTCTTCCAATTCCGGCGGTCCAGATGACGGCAGCATATACCAGCGGTGCTGGACGCCATCATTCATCACGAAGGCGGGGCACCGGAATAGCCAGGCAGGGAACGGCGGGCATCTAGCTCTTTTCTCCTGCCGACGCGGCTTACGGTTTGCTTCCTCTCCATCGTGGCAACCAGCGCCGCCTCGTCTGTCGCCCCGTTCTGGAAGGCCGCGATCAACAGGCTGGCCAGCCATTCCCTTTCGGCGGCATCCGCACTTGCCGGTAAAAGCTTCTCGAGAATCCTTTCAAGCATCGTTATGTCTTCGGGTTCGAGATACTCTTTGGCCGAGAATCCATCGGGCACTCCCCAATAGGAACCTCTGCGGCCCGGCCCGCTTAATCTAGGTGACACAGGATATCGCGGGTCGGGCCACCCCACCGCTTGGAGGTGGGGATTTAATTCTGCATCCATATTAGCGGACTCGCAACTTTCGCTGTTTGCGACTGAAGTCCGATGTTCCCGTGCATTAGTCGGGTCAGCCGCCCGACTGGAACATCGTGACGGGCAGGCGGTTATTTGATTGGACGGCACGGTGTGTCCTCCCAGTCTATCCGTGCCGTCTGATAGGCAAGCAACGGAGCCCACTCGACCCTCCCTCAGGAGTGGGCTCCAGCCGTTCTGGCGAACTGGATCTTCGCTGCCTACATCGCCACCATGAGCACCGGCTGGACCCTTCAAAGAGCTGATCGAGGCGGGTATGTCCGTCACGGCCGGATGCCTCGACTGCCACCGCTCTCAGCGGCTCGATCTAGCGGTGTAACGCGACCGCTTCGGCGCTGATGCGCCCGCCATGGAGTGGGATCTTGCCGAAGATGAAGTGCGCCGGTTACGGCGGCGAGCGTGTCACGCTGACCTATTCACCCGACACCAGCCCGAAAGACCTCAAGGGCCTCGCGACGCTGGTGCTCCGCCCAGTTTGGTTGGTCCGTTTGGATCAGTTGTCACTCGCCTCGCGCCCAGAGACGTGGGCGATAAATATCCGGAAGAAAACATGCGGCAGGTCGGCAGCGGCTTGCGGCGCACCTGGCTTTACCGCGCCCGGTTCCCACCAATCCGCATGCCTGCTGAGCAGGGCCCAGGCGTGGTCGCGCTGGAGCTTGTGTCCGACGCGGTCCGGAAGTTCCTCATAGCGCCCGTCGACAACCACGCTCTTCCAGCTTCTGGCGGTGCCCCGCTCATCGACTTGGACCGAGACGAGCGGATTGCTGCGCATCCAATCGATCTTCTTGCCCAACATCGAGAACGCATAGAGATGATTGTCCGAATGGGCATAATAGAGCGGTACGATGTAAGGCTGTCCGTCTTTTGCGCAGGCCAGCCGAGCGAAGCGGTTGGCCGTTAGCAGCTTTGTACATTCCAGCGTGGCAAGTGTGCGGATGAGCATGGGCGTCTCCTATTCCTTCGCGGTCGCGGTGTCCCCATCTGCGGCCGCATCGCCATCTCGCCTCGGATTGCCGCGTCGACCGGTGTTCTGGACGCGCGTGGCCTCGTCCCAGATGGCAATCACGTCGTCGTCTGAGAGCTGAGGAAACTTGAGGCAATTTTTGGCTGAGCGCCCGGAAATGCGCCGGTTCGCTGAGGCAAACGGTCCAGTCGGCTTCGTAGGCAAGATCGGTCAACGTCTCTGGCGGTGCCACGGGGAGGGCTACGACGATTTGCCGAGGTGAACGTCTCTTAAGCGCGCGGATCGCGACTTTCATCGTCGTCCCGGTGGCCGCGCCGTCGTCAACGATGATCACCGTCTTGCCGCATATCTCCAAAGGAGCGCGCTTGCCGCGATATGCGGTACGGCGTCGCTCGAGCTCCGGACGTTCCTTTGCGACCAGCACCCGAAGTTCGTCATCGCCGAGCGAATAAGCCTCCACGACGTCCCGGTTGAGCACCACGTCCGGCGGATCGCCATCAACGATTGCGGCGGCTGCCAGTTCCGGATTTCCCGGCGCTCCGACCTTCCGCACTATCGCCAGATCAAGTGGTGCCTTGAGGGCCTTTGCGATCTCGACGGCGACCGGTACGCCGCCCCGTGGCAATGCGAGCACGATCGGGTTCTCGAGCTGAAGCTTTTCCAGTTCGGCCCCGAGCTTTCGTCCCGCCTCCTCGCGATCGCGAAACATTGGCCATTTCCTCCTCAATGAACGTTACCCGATCGGATGCTTGCTACCCGCCTGATTTCGGCACCAGGAGTGGAATAATCCGGTCGCTCTTGGCGACGGCCGGGCGGCCGGAGGCGGCATAGGGGATGCCGAGCGCGTCCCAGGTCTCGACCAGCGCGTCCTGCAGTTCGGCGATCAGCGCGTCCGAATGGAAAGGTGTCG
The DNA here is from genome assembly GCF_004023325.1 of Mesorhizobium sp. M1A.F.Ca.ET.072.01.1.1. Classification (NCBI taxonomy): domain Bacteria; kingdom Pseudomonadati; phylum Pseudomonadota; class Alphaproteobacteria; order Hyphomicrobiales; family Phyllobacteriaceae; genus Mesorhizobium; species Mesorhizobium sp. M1A.F.Ca.ET.072.01.1.1. Next base: position 11,269 of record NZ_RZSF01000224.1, read on the forward strand.
GCGTGATGCGCAGCCGTTCGGTGCCGCGCGGCACCGTCGGATAGTTGATCGGCTGGATGTAGATGCCGTGGACGCCAAGCAGGCGGTCGCTCGCCATCTTGCAAAGCTCGGGATCGCCGACCAGCACCGGCACGATATGGGTGGCCGATTCCATCACCGGCAGCCCGGCCG
>NZ_RZSF01000225.1:0-11289 GCF_004023325.1 Mesorhizobium sp. M1A.F.Ca.ET.072.01.1.1
GCAGATGGCTTGCCGCCCTTGTCATTCGAGGCGGTCTTCTGGTCTTCGGCATTGCGGCCGACATCGGCCGAGATCTGCATCGCCTTGCCGTTGCGCCAGACACTCAGCGTTTCCTTGCTGCCGGGGGAGACGTCGGCGACGGCGCGCGACAGATCCTTGGGATCCTTGATCTCCTGGCCGGCGAAGCCGGTGATGACGTCGCCGGTCTCGATGCCGGCCTTGGCCGCCGGCGAACCGTCGGTGACCGCCGCGACCAGCGCGCCGCCCGGATGGTCGAGGCCGATGGCGCTGGCGACGTCCTGCGTGACCGGCTGGATCTGCACGCCAAGATAGCCGTATTCGATGTCACCGCCCTTCATAAGCTTGTCGACCACTTTTTGCGCCTGGTCCGAAGGAATGGCGAAGCCGACGCCGACGCTGCCGCCATTGGGCGAATAGATCGCCGTGTTGATGCCGACAACATCGCCCTTCACGTCGACAAGCGGGCCGCCGGAATTGCCGTGGTTGATCGGCGCGTCGATCTGGATGAAATCGTCGAACGGCCCGCTGTGCAGGTCGCGGCCGCGCGCCGAGACGATGCCGGCGGTGACCGTGGTGCCGATGCCGAACGGATTGCCGATCGCCAGCACCTGGTCGCCGGTCATCAGTTTGTCGGAATCGCCCCATTTGACGGTCGGCAGCGGCTTGCTCGCCTTGACCTTGAGCACCGCCAGATCGTTCTTTGCGTCGTGGCCGACGAGCTTGGCGGGAAGCTCGGTGCCGTCGTCGAGCGTCACCTTGATCGAGGTCGCGCCGTCGATGACGTGGTTGTTGGTGACGATGGTGCCATCGGACCCGACGATGAAGCCGGAGCCCAAAGCCTCCTGCCGCGGCGCCTGCTGCGGCGGCGTCTTGGGCATCGGGATGCCCTGGTCGCCGAAGAACTGCTGGAAATACTGGTCGAATGGCGAATTGCCGTCGAAAGGCGAGCCGTCGTCCGTCGCGCCGGGCTGGGCTTTCATCACGGTCGTCACGGTCACGACTGCCGGCTTGGTGGTGGCGACAACCGGCGCGAACGAGCCGTTCGGGGCGGTAATGCCGGCGACCGGCGTCTGTGTCGTCGCGACCACGTTGCTCAGGCCGGCATTGCCGGGATTTTGCGCAAAGGAAACAACGACGGGGGAGATGATCAGCGCAGCGCCCAGCAGGGCCGCGACGCGATGTCTGCGAAGAATGCTAAATGGTGACATGGTCGTTTCTGTCCGGGCGAGAGTTGATCCGGCGCCGCGGACGGCTCTCTCCAAGGACGCGCCCGTCGGCGTGTCGACGGCCGGGATTGCCCGTCTCGCCATGCATGGCAGCCGGCCGGATCGACAGCCACGCATTTAGGGCGTGGAATGGTCCGAATTAGGGTTTTGGCGCGACCTTACAAAGATTTAATTCAGAGAGCGCTCACGAAGCGCTCTCGGCGGCGTAGGTAGGAAGACGCGATCTCTCCCATCCTCGCGCGGCCGAAACTCGGGCCATGGCCGCCATGGCCGAGGCGTATCGGCAGGTCGAGCAGCCGCTGCATGGTGCGGCAATAGGCGGCGCGGTCCGAATCCGGCAGGTCGTCGATCAGCATGCCGTCATAGATGGCGTCACCGGCGAAGAACAGGCCGTCGGCCTCATCGAACAGCGCGATCGAATCCGGCGAATGTCCGGGCAGATGCAGCACGCGGAATTTCCGATCGCCGAGGTCGACGATGTCGCCCTCGTCGAGCATTCGCGTCAACGGTGCGGAAGGGATGCGATAGTCAGCCGCCTTCCAGCCGGGCGCCGGCAATTTGGACACCGCATCATCGAGATTGTGGAACATGTTGGCGTAGGTGACGGCATCATCCATGCCATCGAACTCCGCCGCACTGACCTTCGGCCCCATCCTGAGCGGGAATTCGTGTAGCGAGCCGACATGGTCGAGATGAATGTGGGTGGCGACGACGATCAGCGGCTTGCCGGCCGGGCTGTCGATCTCGGGCGCCAGCGGGCAGATGCCCATGCCGGTGTCGACCAGCAGGTCGGCGTCCCGGCCCTTGAAATGCCAAATATTGGCGCGCACGAAATCGTGCACGAATGGCTCGGTCAGCATCGTCGTTCTGGCATCGACAATGGATTTGCCGAACCAGTCGCCCACCACAAGGTCGCCCATCAGACGAACGGCTTTCCGACCTTGTATTTTTCCGGCACCAACCGCTTCAGATAGGCCATGCCGGCCTCGGACAACTGGTTGACGTCCGGCTTCATGAAATTGTCCGGCATGTGGCGGGTCTTGCCAGCCACCGCCTCGAGCGGCACCTTCTTCAGCACGGTCTTAGTGCCGTCATATTGCAGCGCCACCGAGCCGCCACCCTCCCCGGCAACGGCAACCGCGAACGCGCCGGCTTCGAAGGCTTCCTTGGCGTCCACGGGACTGATCGCGCCGACATAGCCGCGCGGCATATAGCCCAGGGCATCGACGCGCGCCCGCTTGCCCGGCAGGCCTTCCGCCAAAGCGCGTTCGAGCGCCGCCGGCAGATCGCTGCCCGACAATTTGACGTTGCCGTGCTGGTCGCGCTCGAGCTTTTCCGGCGGCACCAGGCTCTCGACCAACGCCTTGCCGTCGGCGGTGCTGACGCCTTCCGAGACGGCGACGATGCAGCGCTTGTGGCGGTCGAGCGTCCTGCGGACATCATCGATGAAACGTTCGGCGGAGAAGGCGCGCTCCGGTACATAGACCAGATGCGGACCGCTATCCGGATCGAGCTGCCAGGCGGCGGCCGCGGCAGTCAGGAAGCCGGCGTGCCGGCCCATGACGATGCCGACATAAATGCCGGGCAACGCGCGGAAATCCAAATCGACCGACAGGAAAGCGCCGGCGACGAATTCGGCCGCCGAGATGAAGCCCGGCGTATGGTCGTTCTCCTCGAGATCGTTGTCGATGGTTTTCGGCGCATGCACGAAGGCGATCGCGCCGCCGGCGGCGTCGGTCAGGATCTGCTGGGTGCCCGAAGTGTCGTTGCCGCCGATATAGATGAAGGCATCGGCGCCGGCCTTCTTGAGGCCGTTGAGGATGACCTCGCAATAGGCCGCGTCGGGCTTGTCGCGGGTCGAGCCAAGGGCGGCGCTCGGGGTGCCGGCGATCAGCCGCAGCCGATCTTCGGGGATGGCTGAGAGGTCGACATAGTTGCCGTCGCGGATGCCGCGCACGCCATGGATCGAGCCGAGCACCTTGGCGCCGGGATGCCGCTTGCGGATCTCCAGCGTGGCGCCGACGACCGTCTGATTGATGACGGCGGTCGGGCCGCCGCCCTGCGCGATGACAAAGGTTCCGGCCATGATCGTTCTCTCCCGAGGCGAAGCTTTTCAGAGCACCTTCGCCTGTCTTGCGGCATCACGCAACGGGAGAAAGGAGGAGCATGATCCCGAAAAAATAGCGGCCGTGCTGACCGCCGAAAAAATCAGACGACGACGACTGGGTTCTTCTTCGATACCCTGTTGTAGAGGTCGATGATGTCTTGGTTGATCAGCCGCACGCAGCCCGACGACATCGCCTGGCCGATGGTCCACCATTCGGGCGAGCCGTGGATGCGGTAACCGGTGTCCTTGCCGTTCTGGTAGATGTAAAGCGCGCGGGCGCCCAGCGGATTGGTCAGGCCGCCGGGCTGGCCGCCCTGCCATTTCACCAGTTCCGGCTTGCGCTTGACCATCTCCGGCGGCGGCGTCCAGACCGGCCATTCCTTGCCGTACTGGATGTTGGCGCGGCCCGACCAGCGGAAGCCGTCCTTACCGATGCCGACGCCGTAGCGGATGGCGTCGCCGCCGGGCTGGACGAGATAGAGCATGCGCTCCTGCAAATGCACGACGATGGTGCCGGGCGCTTCGCCGGTCTTGTCGACGACGATCTGGCGGCGGAACTCCGGCTTGACCTTCTGGTAGGGCACCGCCGGGACCTGGAAGCCGTTGTCGGTCAAGGCAGCATACATCACGTCGGGACCAGTGATGTTCTTGTCGACGCTGATCGCCGGTCGGATCGGCACCGATCCGGTGGTGGTGTCGTCGATCTGCAATTGCGGCAGGTCGAGCGTGTCGGTGGTGCTGCAGCCGGCCATGCCGAGCAGCGCCATGGCGCCCATGCCTGAAAGCATGGCGCGGCGGGAAAGCGGAACTTCGGTTTCGACAGTTTCGCCGCTCGAAGGCGGCGTCAGACTTTGCGGCAACTCGCGCATACACCAAACCCTACGCTGTCGGCGGGAAGCACGGTCCGGCCGAATGGCTGCAATTTTCGTCAGTCATGGTTGAAAAAGGGTGAAAGAACTTTGCCCGCACTTAACCCTGACAGGGCGTTGTCCGGGCCAGGCGCCAGGGCAGGCCGGCGCCGAAGATTTTCTCCAACGCCTCTTTACAATCTCGCATACCCCAGGATTTATCCTGTTCTTTGCGCTCAAGGAGTAGGGAAATGTCCTTCGAAAACTGGGCTGCCTTTGCCGCCGCCTCCGCCATCCTCCTCGTCATCCCGGGCCCGACGATCCTCTTGGTCGTCTCCTATGCGCTCGGCCAGGGCTGGCGTACGGCGCTGCCGATGGCAGTCGGCGTCGCGCTCGGCGATTTCACCGCCATGACGCTTTCGATGCTCGGCATCGGCGCGCTGCTTGCGGCTTCGGCCACTGTGTTCACCGTGCTCAAGGTGATCGGCGCCGGCTACCTCATCTATCTCGGCATAAAACTGTTCCGCGCCGGCGGCGCGCTGAAGGCCGAACCGCGCACCGACGCCGTGTCGGCGGCAAGGATGATGGCGCATGCCTGGCTGGTCACGGCGCTCAACCCGAAGAGCATCACGTTCTTCGTCGCCTTCCTGCCGCAGTTTCTCGACCGGCATGCCGATTTCTGGACGCAGATGCTGATCTTCGAAGCGAGCTTCCTGGCGCTCGCATTCAGCAATGCCTTCGGCTATGCGCTGATTGCTTCGCGAGCGCGCGCCATCGTGCGCAACCCAAGGGCGATCCGTATCTTCAACCGCACCGGCGGGACATTGCTTGTCGGCGCCGGCATCGCCACGGTGGCGATGCGTTCGGGGAATTGAGGAGAAGTCCGGTTCGACGCAGTCGAAGCCCTCGCCGGTTGGCGGGCCGACGGTCGATGTTCTAGGATCGCATCGGTCCGACCGGACGAATAGGCATCAAAGGACGCGGCTATGGCGCTGAAGGACGCATTCGGCCTGACGCACTCGGGCGCGACCGAAGCCGGGCTTTCGTCCTACGCCAGAGCCGTCCGTGAGTTGCAGTGCTTCATCGGCGACCCGGTCGGCTCCATCGATAGCGCGATCGCCGATGAGCCCAGCTTCGTGATGGCGCATGTGTTCAAGGGCTATCTGTTCGGCCTCGCCACCGAGCGGGAGGCGATGGCGATTGCGCAAACCTGCCATGCGGCGGCGCTGCCGCTCGCCGGCACCGCGCGCGAGCGCGCGCATGTCGCGGCGCTCGGCCATCTTGCCAGCGGCCGCTGGCATGACGCCGCCCGCATCCTCGAGGACGTCGCCATCGACAACCCGCTCGATGCGGTGGCTCTGCAGGTTGGCCACCAGATCGACTTCTTCATCGGCAATGCGCGCATGCTGCGCGACCGCATCGGTCGGGCGTTGCCGGCTTGGGAGAAGGACATGCCGGGCTACCATGCCGTTCTCGGCATGCAGGCCTTCGGGCTGGAGGAAATGGGCGACTATGCGCGCGCCGAAGCCTTCGGCCGGCAGGCCATCGAGATCGAGCCGCGCGACGGCTGGGCGCAGCACGCGGTCGCGCATGTCATGGAAATGCAAAGCCGGCAAAGGGAGGGCATCGCCTGGATGCGCGCCAATCCGGAGGCGTGGACGAAGGACAGCTTCCTCAAGATCCATAATTGGTGGCATCTGGCGCTGTTCCACTACGATCTCGGCGAGACAAACGAGGTGCTCCAGCTCTATGACGGGCCGATCTACGGCGACCGCTCGACGCTGGCGCTCAACATGGTCGACGCCTCGGCGATCCTGTGGCGGCTTTATCTCCGTGGCGTCGATGTCGGCGACCGCTGGGCGGCGCTTGCGGCGAACTGGGCGCCAAAGGCGGCCGCCGGCAATTACGCCTTCAACGATGCGCATGCGATGATGGCTTTTGTCGGCGCCGGGCTGCACGCGCCGGCGCAGACCCTGCTCGAAGCGCAGCGCGAAGCAATGCGCGGCGATGACGACAACGCCGCATTCACGCGCGACGTTGGCCACCCTCTGACCTTGGCGATCAAAGCATTCGGCGAGGGCAACTACGGAGAAGTCGTGCGCCTGATCCGGCCAATCCGCTGGATCGCGCACCGCTTCGGCGGCAGCCATGCACAACGCGACGTGATCGACCTGATGCTGATCGAGGCGGCGCTGCGTGCCGGTGACAGCGCGCTGGCGCGGGCGCTGACCGCCGAGCGTCAGCTGGCGCGGCCGGACAGCCCGCTGTCGGCGCTGTTCTCGCGCCGCGCGGCCGATTTGTCAGAGAATTGACCGGAGGCGGATCTTGGCTTAAGAACTGGCCAAGCCAGATTTTTTCGAGCCCCGAAAAAATTAACGGCATCGGGAGGAAATCATGTATCTCGGCCTCGACCTGGGCACCTCGGGCATCAAGGCGCTCCTGATCGATGATCGCCAGACGGTCGTCGGGTCCGGCCACGGCTCGCTGGACGTCTCGCGGCCGCATGCCGGCTGGTCCGAACAGAATCCGGCGCACTGGATCGAAGCCTGCCAGACAGCGATTGCCGAGCTCAAGACTTCCCATCCCAAGGAGCTTGCAGCGGTCAAGGGTATCGGCCTCTCCGGCCAGATGCATGGCGCGACCCTGCTCGACGCCTCGGACAAGGTGCTGCGTCCCTGCATCCTTTGGAACGACACCCGCAGCCATGTCGAGGCAGCGGCGCTCGACGCCGACCCGCGTTTCCGCAAGCTCACCGGCAACATCGTCTTCCCGGGCTTCACGGCGCCGAAGCTGGTGTGGGTGAAGGACAACGAGCCCAGTGTTTTTGCCGCTGTCGCCAAGGTGCTCCTGCCCAAGGACTATCTGCGGCTCTGGCTGACCGGCGAGCATATTTCGGAGATGTCGGATTCGGCTGGCACGTCCTGGCTCGACGTCGGCAAGCGGCGGTGGTCCTCCGAACTGCTTGCCGCGACAACGCTCGACGAGAAGCATATGCCGTCGCTGGTCGAAGGCACGGCAAAGGCCGGCGGCTTGCGCGGCGAGCTTGCCTCGAAATGGGGCATTGCTTCAGGCATTCCCGTCGCCGGCGGCGCCGGTGACAATGCGGCGTCGGCCTGCGGCATGGGCACCGTGGGCGCCGGCCACGCCTTCGTGTCGCTCGGCACGTCGGGGGTGCTGTTTGCGGCCAACGCCTCCTATCTGCCCAATCCGGAAAGCGCGGTGCACACCTTCTGCCATGCGCTGCCCAACACCTGGCACCAGATGGGGGTCATCCTGTCGGCCACCGATTCGCTCAACTGGCTGTCGGAGATCACCGGCAAAGGCGCCGGCGACCTGACCGGCGAGCTCGGCGACAAGCTCAAGGCGCCGACAGGCGTGGCTTTCCTGCCCTATCTCTCCGGCGAGCGCACGCCCCATAATGATGCGGCCATTCGTGGTTCCTTCACCGGCCTCGCGCATCAATCGAGCCGCGCCGTGCTGACCCAGGCCGTGCTCGAAGGCGTGGCGTTTGCCTTCCGCGACAGCCTCGAGGCGCTGAAGACAGCGGGCACGACCCTGACCAGGGTGACGGCGATCGGCGGCGGCTCGCGCTCGCGCTACTGGCTGAAGGCGATCGCCACCGCGTTGCAGCTGCCGGTCGACATCCCGGCCGACGGCGATTTCGGCGCCGCCTTTGGCGCGGCGCGTCTCGGGCTGATCGCCGCGACCGGCGCCGATCCGCTTGCCGTTTGCACCGCGCCGGCGACCGATGCGACGATCGAACCGGATGCCGGGCTTGGTGGGGCGTATGCAGATGCTTATCAACGCTATCGTGCGCTCTATCCGGCGATCAGGGCGGTAACCGCGTGAGTATGCGCGAGGCACCCCCCTCTGCCCTGCCGGGCATCTCCCCCTCAAGGGGGGAGATTGGCAGCTTGGGCGCCTCGCTCCCTTTTGCAGCGTTGGAGATTGGCGAAATCCTAGATGAAAGCCGATCTTCCCGCTTGCGGGGGAGATGGCCGGCAGGCCACAGGGGGGTGCCTCGCGCCTCCCTTACCCAGTTAGCCTCACTGCGCCGGCACCTTGTCGAGGAAGCCGGTGACGCTCTTCAGGCGGCCGTTCTCGATGACGCAAATATCGGTGCCTTCGATGACGGATTCTGCGCCTTCGGGGCCCAGATTCCACGAAAAACGGATGCGGTCGGCAAAACCGTCCGGCTCACCCTTCAGCGAGAAGCGGAAGCCGGCGAATTGCTGCTGCACGCCGTCGATCAGCGCGGCGATGCCGTCGTGGCCGTCGCCTTGCATGATCGGGTCGCGATAGCTGACGTCGCTGGTGAAGGCGGCCTCGAGCAGGGTCTTGCGGCGCGCCGCATCGCTCTCGTTCCAGGCGGTGATGTAGTTGCGGGCGATCGTGTTGAGGTCGGTCATGGTCTTCATCCTTCATTGGATCGTTTCGACATGACCCTTTTGGACCCACGGAAGCGCCAAACCAATTACGCCTGAGGTAATCGGCGAAAGCAGTTGGAGAGGAAGGAAACCATGAGCAGCGGATTTTTCGGCAACATCAAGACCATCAAGTATGAAGGGCCGGATTCGACCAATCCACTGGCCTACCGATATTACAACCCGGACGAAGTGGTGGGTGGCAAGCGGCTGGAGGACCATCTGCGCTTCGCCGTCGCCTATTGGCATTCCTTCGCCTGGCAGGGCGGCGACCCGTTCGGCGGCCAAACCTTCGACCGCCCCTGGTTCGCCAGGCCCGGCGGCATCGACACGATGGAACTGGCGAAACTGAAGGCCGACGTCGCCTTCGAGCTGTTCTCGCTGCTCGGCGTCCCCTATTTCTGCTTCCACGACGCCGACGTTCGCCCGGAAGGCAAGGATTTCTCCGAAAGCGCGGCGCGCCTCGACGAGATCGCCGATTATTTTTCGGCCAAAATGAACCAGACCGGCGTCAAGCTGCTCTGGGGCACGGCGAACCTTTTTTCGCATCGCCGCTTCATGGCGGGTGCCGCCACCAATCCCGATCCGGACGTGTTCGCCTACGCGGCGGCGACGGTGAAGAAATGCATCGACGTGACCAAGAAGCTGAAGGGCGAGAACTATGTGCTGTGGGGCGGGCGCGAAGGCTATGAGACGCTGCTCAACACCGACCTCGCGCGAGAGCAAGAGCAGGCCGGTCGCTTCCTCAACCTCGTCGTGGATTACAAATACAAAATAGGTTTCGAGGGCACGATCCTGATCGAGCCGAAACCGCAGGAGCCGACCAAGCACCAGTACGACTACGATGTCGCCACCGTCTACGGCTTCCTGAAGCGCTTCGGGCTGGAGAAGGAGGTGAAGGTCAACATCGAGCAGGGCCATGCGATCCTTGCCGGCCACTCCTTCGAACATGAGCTGGCCTTGGCCAACGCGCTCGGCATCTTCGGTTCGATCGACATGAACCGAAACGACTATCAGTCCGGCTGGGACACCGACCAGTTCCCCAACAATGTGCCGGAGATGGCTTTGGCCTATTACCAGATCCTGCAGGGTGGCGGCTTCAAGACCGGCGGCACCAATTTCGACGCCAAGCTGCGCCGCCAGTCGCTCGACCCGGAGGATCTGCTGATCGGCCATATCGGCGGCATGGACGCCTGCGCGCGCGGGCTCAAGGCGGCGGCCAGGATGATCGGAGACAAGGCGCTGTCGGGCCCGCTCAACGAACGCTATGCCGGCTGGAACACGGCCGAAGGCAAGGCGATGCTTTCCGGCAAGCGTACACTGGAGGAGATCGCCGAACGCGTGGTGGCGGACAAGATCGAGCCGCAGCCGCGCTCCGGCCGGCAGGAGCTCCTTGAAAACATCGTCAACCGCTACGTCTGACGCTTTTCCTGCGGCGCCCGAATCGAGCGCCGCAGAGCTGAAATTGCATTCCATGCGGGGTGAACCTACACGACAAGGTTTTGCCCCGCGCTGCCTCTCAATCGCCGCGCTCTTGCCTTCAAACAGCCGTCACGAATCGCGTATATTGTCGACATGCGGCGGGAAGGAAAGAAGGAGGCGAAACGTATGCAGCACGAACGCGAAATCGACGCCCTGCTCTCTTCCGGCGAGGCTGGTTCGATCATCGATCGGCTGATGGCGCTGCCGCATCCGAAGGATGGCGCCAGCGAAGCAAATGAATGGGATCGCGCGGTCGCCGCGCGGTTGGAAACGGCGCTGGCCAAGAGCATGCGCTCGCGCATTGTGCGCGAAGGCCGCGACGCCGCCTGATTCTTCGGCCCCTGTGTCCGTGGGCCTATTTTCGGCAGTTTGACGAACGGAGACTGTTTCTCCATCCTGCACCGATGATACGCGCGGTGCTGCTCGATCTCGCGGGTGTCGTCTATGATGGCGACACCCCGATCGCCGGCGCTGTCGCTGCGGTCGAGCGTTTGCGCAAGGCCGGACTGCCGCTCCGGTTCGTCAGCAACACGACACGTTCGCCGCGCCACAGAATCATCGCGCAGCTCGCCGCGCTGGGCGTCGAAGTCAGGGATGAAGAATTGCTGACGCCGGCGCGCGCCGCGCTCGAATGGCTGCGAAGGCATGGCCGCCAACCTCACCTGCTCGTCCATGCCAACCTCGAAGCCGAGTTTGCCGGCCTGGACGGCGGCAAGAGCCGCGCTGTCGTCGTCGGCGACGCCGGCGAGGCCTTCGACTATGCCGGCCTAAACCGAGCGTTCCGCGAACTCGTTGCCGGCGCCGATTTTCTGGCTTTGGCCACCAACCGCACCTTCAAGGACGCCGACGGTGAGCTCAGCCTCGACGCCGGCGCCTTCGTGGCAGCGCTCGAATTCGCCTGCGGGCGAAGCCCTGTCGTGCTCGGCAAGCCGTCGCCCGATTTCTTCCTCTCGGCGCTTGCCGGCTTGAATTGCCCGCAGACCGACGCGGTGATGGTCGGCGACGACGCGGAAAGCGATGTCGCCGGCGCGCTCAGCGCCGGGCTCGGCGCGGCGCTGCTCGTACGCACCGGCAAGTATCGCCCCGGTGACGAGACACGCTTCGACCCGGCGCCCACGGCGCTGGTCGACGACCTCAGCGCGGCGGTGGACTGGATCCTCAGCCGCGCCGCAGCCTGACCG
>NZ_RZSF01000226.1:0-11257 GCF_004023325.1 Mesorhizobium sp. M1A.F.Ca.ET.072.01.1.1
ATGCCGTTCAGGTCGCACACCGCGGCCCGCAGGCTCTGGATGTCGCTTCTGCTTTCAAGCCAGTTCAAAACGTCCGCAATTGCATCGCCCAATTTCCAGCCCCTGTTCTTTCGGAGGTGCTGCAGCCGTTCCGGCTACGATATCCATTCTACAGCTTGTGAGTTTATGAAGGTCGCCACGGATGGTTCCAGGCGATGTTCCTTCATTTTTTCAATTCACTAGCTGGGATATCGGGCGGCATTTTGGGTCCATAGCTGCGATCTGCGATCGCAACATAGCTGGCCGCTAGGGGAAAGCCAAGGGGGCATTTGCGCGGTCAACGGTGAGCTGGCTGCCGGTATCGCAATCCCTCGATCTACGCTGAGGCATTAGTGCCGCAATTCAGGAAACTTGATCTGTTTGAGAATGTGCGTCGCGCCCTCGTCGATGTCGCGCACGATGGCCGCGCGGGCTCGTTCGCCGTCCTGGACCTCGATCGCCGCCACGACCTCTTCATGATAGTCGATGCCGAGAATGCCGGCGAGGTCGTCCTCGAAGCCGATGCGCAGGTTGCGGAGAAAGGGGCCCACCTGCATCCACACGGTCTCGATGAGGAAGATCATCTGCTCGTTGCCGCAGTGGCGGTAGATCGAGAACTTGAAGTCGTGATTCTTGCGCAGGTAATCGTCGATGTCGCCGCTGCGGGCGGCCTGGGTGAGCTCTGTGCAATGTCGGCGGATGGCGCGCAGATTGTTGCCGTTGATGAGGCTGGTGGCGAGCTCGGTGGCCGTGCCTTCCAGGACCATGCGCACGTCGGTGAGCTGCTGGAAACGGTCGGCCGAAATAATCGGCACCTCGACGCTTCCGTTCGGCATCGGGCTCAGCGCCCTGAGCGCCTGCAGCCGCATGAAGGCGCTGCGCACCGGCATGTCGCTGGTGCCGAGCTCCTTGGCGAGCTTGCGCGAGGTCAGCTTCTGGCCGGGCTGGAGCTGACCCGACATCAGCGCCCGCACCAGTTCCAGATAGACTTTCTCATGCAGCGGTACTGTGTCGAGGGCAGTCAGTCCGAATTGTGTTTTGTCGGCCATTGGCTATGCGCTACTTCGTCCGTCCCTGAAATCTGTTTAGCCGCTCTGTCCGCAACCGGAGACTTGGCCGGCGGCCCTCGATCCGCACGATAGACGGTTAACGCGCGGCGCCGCAAGTGAGGCAGGGGCGGCCTCCTGACTGGCCCGAACGGCGCCCCTCGGCAAGCGCGTCGTGGAGCGGTTCCATTTGGCTGGAGACGCGCTATCCGATGCGCGCGTCGATGATCTCGACGAAGCGCGCGAAGAGGCCGGCCTGCGACTTGATCTTGAGCTTGCGATAGATGTTGCGGCGATGGACCTTCACGGTCCCTGGGACGATCCTGAGCGCCCTGGCGATCGATTCCGTCGAGTGACCTTGGAGCACCAGGTCGACGACCTGTTTCTCGCGCGAGGTCAGCGACAGACTTCGCCAGATATGGGCGCGATCCAGCTCATTGGTCACCGCCGCGGCTTCGCCCGGCGGCGCAACCGTGGTCTCTTCGGCAGGCAAGGCTGGCCAGCGCTGTCGGCAGAAGCCGACCACCGCGGGAGCCATGTCGCGCAACAGCCTAGCGTCGGCTGTTCCGAACGGCCCCGAGGCGCGCAGCCGCATCAGCGACAGCACCAGCGCATCCTTGCCGGCCAGCGGAACGAAGAAGCCGACCTCCTCGGCGAGCCGGGTCTGGCTGTAGTACGAGCGGTAGTACTCGCTGGCATAGAAGCGGTCCGGCGCCAACTCGCGCATGCGCCAGAAGCCTTCCCTGCGCTCGACCGCGGCGTGATGGAAGGGGTCGAGCAGATAGGGCCCTTCCTGATAGAGCGCGACGAAGATGTGGCTTTCGGCCGGCGAAAAGGTCTCGAACAGAAGCGGCGGCCGCGCAGCACCCCGATAGCCGAAGACGACGCAGTGATCGAAGCGGACATGCCCGCGCAGCCAGCCGACGATCGCCTTGCCGAAATGATCGCCGGTCTCGCGCGCCGCGGCAATCACGGCGCCGAGCGCGTTGTAGTCGTCGCTGCGGGAGGCGCTCAATTCATACCCCTCGAAATGCTAAAATCAATTAAATATACCACTCGCGAGGTATATACTAGGCGCCATTGGCTCTGCTAGCTTTGCAAAGATTGCCTCACGCTGTCGCTGGAGCCCGTGGCTTGACTGCAGTGCCCGATATCGAGTTTCGCGCGGTCACCAAGCGCTACGGCGCCGTCACGGCGGTCAGCGGCATCGACCTTGCCATCCCGCCCGCGGCCTTCGTCGCCCTGCTCGGACCATCCGGCTGCGGCAAGACGACATGCCTGCGCATGATCGGCGGCTTCGAGCAGCCGAGCGAGGGGCAGGTGCTGATCCGCGGCCGCGACATGGCCGGAACGCCGCCTTACCGGCGTCCGGTCAACATGGTGTTCCAGCAGTACGCGCTGTTTCCGCATCTCGATGTCGAGGAGAACATCTCCTACGGACTGCGCCAGGCAAGGCCGCGTCTGTCGTCGCGCGAGATCAGCCTGAAGGCAGGCGAGGCGTTGGCCATGGTGCAGCTTGCGGGCTACGGACGCCGCAAGATTCACGAGCTTTCCGGCGGCCAGCAGCAGCGCGTCGCGCTCGCCCGGGCGCTGGTCAACAAGCCTGCGGTGCTGCTGCTCGACGAGCCGCTGGCGGCGCTCGACAAGAAGCTGCGCACAGACATGCAGATCGAGCTGCAGAACCTGCAGCGAGAAATCGGCATCACCTTCGTTCTGGTCACCCACGACCAGGAGGAGGCGCTGTCGATGAGCGACTTCGTGTGCGTCATGAATGGCGGCCGCGTGGTGCAAATCGGCCAGCCGAGCGAGATCTATGACGAGCCGGCCGATCTGTTCGTCGCCGATTTCGTCGGCAAGACGAATCTGCTCAGCGGCAAGGTGGCCGGGCTCTCCGGCGACCTCGTCGACGTGGCGCTCGCCGACGGCACGGTGATTTCGGCGCGCAAGCGGGTACCGCTCAGCCGGGGCGAGGCCGTATCCGTCAGCCTTCGGCCGGAATCGCTCAGCCTCTCGGCGCCCGGAGGCGGCGGTCTCAAGGGCATTGTCCGGAACCGCATCTTTCTTGGCTCGACCGCGGAATACGCGATCGAAGTGCAGGGCATTGGATCATTGCTTACCAAGGCCGATCACGTGACTGGCCGGGGCAACCTTTTCAAGCCGGGCGAACCCGTCGCCATCGGCTTCGCCGCCGGAGCGCCGCTGGCGTTTCCGCACCCTAAGAACAACGGGACCAACCAGAGGGAAGACCAACATGTCAAAATCCTATCGTGACGGACTGCCGATAAGCCCCGAAAAATTCGTCGACCAATTGATGCGCCTGAAGCGCGGCTCGATCAGCCGGCGCGACTTCCTTGGCCTCACCGGTCTTGGCGTCGCGACCGCGGTGATGGCGCGCGAGCTCGGCATCAGGCCGACACCGGCCTTTGCTGCCGAGAACCTCGGCGACCGCATGTCTATCGCCACCTGGCCGAACTATCACGACCCGCAGACCTTCGAGAACTTCAAGGCCGAGACGGGCGTGGCCGTCGAGGTCAACGTCTTCGGTTCGAACGAAGAGATGCTGGCCAAGCTGCAGGCCGGCGGCTCGGGCTGGAGCCTGTTCGTGCCGACCAACTACACCATCTCGACCTATAAGAAGCTCGGCATCATCGAGCCGCTGGACATGGCCAAGCTCGGCAATTTCGACGGCAGCAAGGAAGATGCCCGCTTCACCGCGGAAGGCACGATCGACGGCACGATCTACGCCGTGCCGAAGAACTGGGGCACGACCGGCTTTGCCGTCAACACCAAGAAGCTCGCCAAGCCGATGTCGAGCTGGAAGGAATTCTGGGATACTGCCATGGCGGAAGGCGATGGCCGCACCATGGTGCACGACTACCAGCTGACCACGATCGGCAATGCGCTGAAATATCACGGCTACTCGTTCAACTCGCTGAAGCAGGACGAGCTCGCCAAGGCCGAGGAACTGCTGCTCAAGGTCAAGCCGCATCTGTTCGCGGTGTCGAGCGACTATCAGCCGTCGATGCGCTCGGGCGACGCCTGGATGACGATGTGCTGGACCAATGACGGCGCGCAGCTTCATCGCGATATTCCTGAGATCGCCTATGTGCTCGGCAAGGAGGGCGGCGAGATCTGGACCGACTTCTACGCCATCCCGAAGGACGCGCCGAACAAGCCGGCCGGCTATGCGCTGCTCAACTACCTGATGAACCCGAAGGTCGCCGTCAAAGAGCATCTGGCCAATGGCGCGCCCTCGACCGACGCGCGGGTCAACGCGCTGCTGCCGAAGGAGGTGCTCGAGAACCCGATCCTCTATCCGGCCGCCGAGCTTCTGAAGCCGCTCGAGTTCGGCGCCGCCGCGACGCTGACCGATCCGGGCCGCGCCGAGCTGATGGCGCGCTTCAAGGCCGCGTGAGTCAGGGCACCAACTCCGGTCAAGTTCTTACCGCCGGCGGGCCAAGGTCCGCCGGCGCCGAAGCGGCTTTTTCAATGCGCGGCAGGTTCCTTCGCAAAAATCTTCTGACGGCCGTGCTGCTCGCTCCGGCGACGCTATGGCTCGTCGTGTTCCTCGTCTTGCCGTTCGTCGCCATCGCCGTCTTCAGCGTCGGGGAGCGGGCACCCGAGGGCGGCTACCAGGCAGCGTTCACCTTCGCTCAATATGCCAACCTGCCGGCACGGGCGACCGCCTTCTGGAACACGATGGTGCTGGCGCCGGTCGGCGCGCTGGCCTGCCTCCTCGTTGCCTATCCCGTCGCCTATTACCTGGCGCTGCGCGCGCCGCAGCGCTGGCGGCTGATCCTGCTCGCGCTGATCGTCATCCCGTTCTGGACCAGCCTTCTGATGCGCACCTATGCCTGGATGTACATCCTTGGCGGGCGCGGCATTCCCGCCCTGCTCGCCTATATAGGCATCGAGGATCTCAGGCTGATCAACACGCCTGGCGCGGTGCTGCTCGGCATCGTCTATGGCTATCTGCCGCTGATGATCCTGCCGATTTATGTCAGCCTCGAGCGGCTCGACCGGCGGCTGCTCGAGGCGTCCGCCGATCTGGGTGCTACGCCGCTATCGACCTTCCTCGGCGTCACGCTCCGGCTGTCGTTGCCGGGCGTGATGACCGGCTTCTCGCTGGTGATGATCCTGCTGCTCGGCGAGTATCTGATCCCGACGCTGCTTGGCGGCGGCAAGGTGTTCTTCATCGGCAACGCCTTGGTCGACCTCTTCCTGCAGTCACGCAACTGGCCGTTCGGATCGGCGATTGCCATCACGCTGGTGCTGGTCTCGGTCGTGGTGCTGATCATCGCCAACCGCCTCTCGACCCGGCTTTCCGGCGCCCGCCGCGTGGACCTGATCTGATGCGCGCCTTCGTCGTTGCCGTCTTTGCGTTCCTCTATCTGCCGATCGCGCTGGTCGTGCTGTTCTCCTTCAATGCCGGCCACCACGCCAGCGAGTTCACCGGCTTCTCCGAGCAATGGTACGGCAAGGCGCTGTCGAACCCGTTCCTGGTCGAGGCGCTGAAGAACAGCCTGTTCATCGCCACCACCAGCGCGCTGCTCGCGGCTTTCTGCGGCACTGCCGCGGCGCTCGGGCTGCAGCGTGTCGGCGCGCGGACAAGGGGCGTGTTCGACGCATTGCTGGGTGCCGCGATCGTTGTGCCGGGTGTGGTCATCGGCATTTCGACGCTGGTAGCCCTGGTGCAGCTCTTCGCCGTCGTCAATCCGTTCCTCGCTTCGGTTTGGCCGACCGACCAGCCGCCGCGCCTGGCGCTCGGCTACGGCTCGATCATCGCCGCGCACGGCCTGTTCTCGATGGCGCTGGTGACGATGATCGTCGGCACGCGGCTCAGCAGCCTTGACCGCAACCTGGTCGAGGCCTCGAGCGATCTCTATGCGACACCGTTGACGACGTTCCGCTCGATCGTGCTGCCGCAAATCATGCCGGCGGTGATTGCCGGTTTCCTGCTCGCCTTTACCTTCTCCTTCGACGACTTCATCATCGCCTTCTTCGTCGCCGGCGCGCAGACGACTTTGCCGATCTATGTCTTTGCTTCGATCCGACGCGGCGTGACGCCGGAGATCAACGCCATCGCGACGATCGTGCTCGCCGCCTCGGTGCTGCTCGTCCTGCTCGCGCAATGGCAGCTCGGCCGACGAAAACCATCGCCTTGAAAGACAGATCCATGATTTTGAAAGATCGCATCGCCGTGGTGACGGGCGCCGGGTCGGGCATCGGGCGCGCCGGCGCCATGATCATGGCGCGGGAAGGGGCTGTCGTGGTGATCGCCGACCGGGATCCGGCGGCAGGCGAGGCCACGGCGGCCGCTATCCGCGCAGCCGGCGGCCGCGCCGAAGCGGTTGCGACTGATGTCGGCAACGACACGGCGGTCGAGGACCTCATAGCGGGAACGCTCGGCAAGCACGGCCGGATCGATATCCTGCACAGCCATGCCGGCATCCAGGTCGGCGGCACGCTGACGGAAGTCAGCACCGACGGCATGGACGCGTCGTGGCGGATCAATGTGCGGGCGCAGTTCCTCGCGGCGAAGACCGTCATGCCGGCGATGATCGCGCAGGGCGGCGGCGTCATCCTCAACACTGCGTCCAATTCCGGCGTCTTCTACGATCGCGAGATGATCGCCTATGCCACGTCCAAACATGCGGTGGTGGCGATGACCAGGCAGATGTCGCTCGACTACGCCAAGCACAATGTGCGCATCAACGCGCTCTGTCCGGGCTGGGTCGACACGCCGTTCAACGAGCCGTTCATCACCCAGATGGGCGGGCGCAACGCAATTGAAAACTATGTCCGTACCAAGATCCCGATGGGGCGCTGGGCGAGCGCGGAGGAGATCGCCGAAGCAATCCTGTTCCTGGTCTCCGACCGCTCGTCCTTCATGACCGGCCAGGCACTGGTCGTCGACGGCGGCGAAAGCATCGGCTGAGGCGCGCTTGGCGAGCGATCTACCGGTCGACGGGATTTCCAAATGCCGGATCGCGGCGTCGCGAGTAGGTGTCGATACGCGGCAGATCGTCGGAAAATTCCAGCCAGGGCAGACGCAGCCGCCAATAGGCGTGGGCTTGTGGCCGAAACCGCTCCGGATGGTCGAAGAAGCCGATGGTGACATAAAGCTCGTCGTTCAGACCCTCGTCGCGATAGGCGATCGAGGTGCCGCATTTCTCGCAGAAGCTGCGGACGATGCCCTGGGTCTTCGAGAATTCCCTGGGCTGGCCGCGGGTCAAGCGGAACTGGTCCGGCCGGTAACCGATCCAGATGGTCAGCGGGCTTCCGATCGCCCGGCGGCAGTCGTCATCATGGTCGAAGCAGATCCAGAACGGATCGCCCTGCATCTCGGCCGCGATCGCCCCGCAAAAACATGCCCCCGTTTCGATCCTGCATTCCATCTCATCGCTCCTGATCGTGCTGAATTCCGTCGGCCGCGCTGTGCGCTGGTGGCGTGCTCAGTGGGAACATCAAAACCGGCAGCGAGTTCCTTTGGCCGTGCAACGCGCGGAGTGGTCCCAGCGGGTGGGCTTGCGCCCGAAGCAACGATCGGTCAAACCATAGGCCAGGTTCCGTGAAGAGGTTTGCCGTGCAAATGGAAAAAAGCCGCTCCGGCTCTCGGCTGTTTTCAATTTCGGCCGCAAGAAACCGTCTTTCGGCGGGGCATCACTAGTCATGCGCTGTTGCCGGCACGAGAATCTGCAACGCGCGGAAGAGACCAAGGTCGGTTCCCACGTCGTTCGCGACGGCTGGACCGAGGGGGTATGCGGAGTGCTCGATCCGGCCTGTTGGCCGGCCATCAGGCGGGCGTCCGTCGTTCAGATCACGTAGCTTACTCAGCGCTCAAACCGAAACGGACGTGCCCGCCGAAGCGACTTCTCCTTCGTACGGACATGACCGATGCCTGACAAACTGAATTCCTCATTTCCCAGTGCCGATCCGCAAAGCTGGCTGACCACGCATGGAATAAGCGAGGTCGAGTGCCTCGTGCCCGATGTCAACGGTGTGCTGCGCGGCAAGGCCTTGCCGGCGGCCAAGTTCCTGAAGTCGCTCGAGGACCGTGCGCTCTACCTGCCGAGCAGCGCTTTCCTGGTCGCGATCGACGGCCGCTATTCCGGCTCCATCGATGAAGGGTTCGCGTATCAGGACCCCGACATGCGCATGGTGCCCGACCTGTCGACGCTCAGCGTTGCGCCCGGCGGCAGGGCCGGCAAGGCCTATGTCTTTGCCGATACGTTTCACATGGACGGACGGCCGTGGATGGCTTCGCCGCGCCATGTGCTGAGGGCCGTGCTCGATCTTTACCGCCGGCGCGGCTGGCACGCCGTGATGGCGCCGGAGCTCGAATTCTACCTCACGGCGCCAAATCCCGATCCGGATCGGCCGCTGACCGCGCCAGTCGGGCGCAACGGACGGCCCGAAAGCGTGCAGCATCCCTACGACATGCAGGCGCTGGAGGAGTTCGAAGCGGTGACGCGTCACCTTTATGACCACGCCGCGGCCGCCGGCCTGCCCCTCGACACGCTGATCCACGAATCCGGCACGGCGCAGCTCGAGATCAACTTCCTCCATGGCGACCCGCTGGCGCTGGCCGACAAAGTGCTGTTGTTCAAGCGCATGGCCAGGCAGGCGGCGCAGGCGAGCGGTATGCACGCCACCTTCATGGCGAAGCCGATCGCGACGCAGGCCGGCAGCTCGATGCATCTTCACATGTCCATCGTCGACGAGCGCGGCGAGCCCCTGTTTGCCGGCAAAGACGGCGAGGACACAGAAATGTTCGCGCACTTCATCGGGGGCCTGCAGAAATACGTGCCTGAAATCATGCCGCTGTTTGCACCGAACGTGAACTCGTATCGCCGCATCCGGCCGGGCCACAGCGCGCCGGCCAATATTGAATGGTCGCATGATAACCGCTCCTGCGGCTTGCGGGTGCCAATGGGCGGGCGCGCCGCGCGGCGGGTGGAGAACCGGCTGCCCGGCGCCGACGCCAATCCCTACCTCGCCATGGCCGGCTCGCTCATCGCCGGATATCTCGGCGTCGAGGAGAAGCTGGCCCGCTCGCCGGAGGCCTTCGGCAACGCCTATCGCAGCCAGAGCACGCTGCCCAAGACCATGGAGGAAGCGCTCGACCGTTTCGCCGCCTGCGAGCCGGTGCGGGTGCTGCTCGGGGAGGATTTCTTCCAAACCTATCTGCGCGTGAAAAGCGTAGAGCTCGACCTGTTCCAGACCGTGGTGACGTCGTGGGAACGCGACCATCTGCTGCTCAAGGTGTGACCATGGCTTCGACGGGTTTCAATTCCGGTCTTGATATCGGCAAATCCTATTATGTGGCGACTGCCAATGCGGCGCCGGACCATCCGGCGCTTACCGGCGATGCAGAAGCCGACCTGGTGGTCGTCGGTGGCGGCTGCACCGGGCTTTCGGCGGCGCTCCATGCGGCCGAACGCGGCCTTAAAGTGGTGCTGCTCGAAGGCGGCAAGATCGGCTGGGGTGCCTCTGGGCGCAATGGCGGCCAGATAATCCCCGGTCTGCGCAAGGGCGCCAAGGAGCTGGTCAGGGCGTTCGGGCCGGAGCGGGCGAAGGCGCTGTTCGACCTCGCCTTCGAGGCGCGAGGCTTGGTGCTCGACATTATCGAGCGCCACGGCATCGAGTGCGACTTGCGGCTGACCGGCCATCTGGTCGGCGCGGTCAACGGCTCCGACATGCGCGAATTCGAGGAGGAGGCCGAGTGCCTCGCCAAGGTGATGGACTTCCCGCATGTCGAGATCCTGTCGGCGGCGGAGGCGCGGCGCATGGTCGATACGCCTTATCTCGGTGCATCCTTCGAGACGCTCGGCGGACACATGCATCCGCTGAACTACACGCTGGGGCTCGCCGGGGCCGCTTCTGCCGCTGGCGTCACCATCCACGAGAACTCGGTCGCCGTCCGGCTGGAGCGCGAGCCCGCTATCCGGGTGTTCACCGACAAGGGTTCGGTCCGTGCCAGTCATGTGGTGCTGGCCGGCGATGCGCTGCTCAACGGGCTCGAGCCGCGCGTCAACAGCCGCATCATGCCGATCGGCAATTACATCGTCGCTACCGAGCCGTTGGGCGCGCGCAACGTCATCCCGTCCAACGCTGCGGTTTCGGACACGCTTTTCGTGGTCAATTACTACCGCATGTCCGCGGATGGCCGCCTGCTGTTCGGCGGCGGCGAGCGCTATACGCCTTCGCCGCCGGCCGACATTGCCGGCTTCGTGCGGCCGCATATGGAAAAGACCTTTCCGCAGCTTAGGGGGTGCCGGATCGACCATGCCTGGGGCGGGCTCGTGTCTGTGACGACGTCGCGCCTGCCGCATGTCGGGCATTATGGCGAGGTCTATTTCGCGCATGGCTATTCCGGCAAGGGAGTCATCCTGTCGACGCTGTCGGGCAAGCTGCTCGCGGAAGCGATCACCGGCGATGCCTCGCGGCTCGACCTGTTCTCGACGCTGACGCCGCTGCCGTTCCCCGGCGGCACGGCGCTGCGCGGGCCGCTCTATGTGCTCGGCATGCTGTGGTATGCGATGCGCGATCGCCTCAGGCATTGAGCGCCGACTTTCCCGTCGGTGCCGGCGACGAATCCGGCGCGGAACTGCACGTCTTCGGCCGAAAGTCAAATCGTCGGCTCGCTAGGTGTCGCGGTTGGTCAGCGCGATGTGGCAGCAGCCGGAGCCGTGGCCCGGCGTCCAGGTCACGTTGGCGAAGCGCACGCCGGTTGCTTCGAACAGTCCGCGGTCGAAGGCGCCGGCGATGCGGCAGAGCGTGGCAAGCTTTTCGTCGCTGACGCCGGCCTCGACCCACGCATCCTTCAGCGGGCAGCGCTTCACCTTGAAAGCGATGCGGTCCGGCCCGCGCTCGACGTCGGTCGGATACATGCGCCCGCCATCCGGGCTGATGGAAAGGAACGCCTCGCCGATCGCCAGCGCATCATTGGGGCCGAAACCGGCGAAAGCGGCCGCTGCAACTTCCCGCCCGCGCTTTTCGATGGTGCGGATCATTAATGCTTCGGCCTTCTCGGCGCCAAGCTCGGCGGTCAGCTCATCGAGGAAGAGGCGATAGAGATCGCCCCGGTTGCGAAAGGCGGAGTCGAGCTCGCGCGACAGGTTTTCGGCAATGGCTGCGGCGGAGTCGGTCATGGTGTTTTGATCCTATTCAGCCTCGGGGTTGCCGCCACC
>NZ_RZSF01000227.1:0-11194 GCF_004023325.1 Mesorhizobium sp. M1A.F.Ca.ET.072.01.1.1
CTTCTGGGCAAGGTCGATCGCCGTCTCGTCGGTCAGCGCCAGCGGGCCGACCGGCATGCCGGCGGCCTTGGCGGCGTTCTCGACCATCGCCGCAGGGACGCCTTCGATAAGCATCTTGTAGGCTTCCGACATATAGCGCAGCACGCAGCGATTGACGTAGAAGCCGCGCGTGTCGTTGACGACGATCGGCGTCTTCTTGATGGCGCGTACGAAGTCGATCGCGACCGCGAGCGCCTTGTCGCCGGTCTTCTTGCCGAGGATGATCTCGACCAGCATCATCTTGTCGACGGGCGAGAAGAAGTGGATGCCGATGAAGTTTTTCGGCCGCGCCGAGTTCTTCGCCAGCGAGGTGATCGGAATGGTCGAAGTGTTCGAGGCAAAGATCGCCGAGGACTTCAGCGCCGCTTCCGCCTTCTCGGTGGCGAGCTTCTTCACGCCTGAATCCTCGAACACCGCCTCGACGACAAGGTCGCAGCCGGCAAGGTCGGCATAGTCGGCCGTCGGCGTGATCAGCGACAGCAACTTGTCTTTCTCTTCGGGCTTGGCGCGGCCCTTCTTCACCTGGTCCGAAATCAGGCCGTCGGAATGCGCCTTGCCCTTCTCGGCCGACTCCATGTCGCGGTCGAGCAGCACGACCGGAATGCCGGCCCTGGCCGTGACATAGGCGATGCCGGCGCCCATGAAGCCGGCGCCGAGGATGCCGATCTTCTTGAACTTGCTGTCCGGCACGCCGGCCGGGCGGCGCGCGCCCTTGTTCAGTTCCTGCAGCGACACGAAAAGCGAGCGGATCATCGCCGCCGCTTCCTTGGTCTGCATGATCTCGGTGAAGTAGCGCTGCTCGATCCGGAGCCCGGTGTCGAAGGGCACCAGCAGGCCCTCATAGACGCATTTCAGGATCGCGGCGGCCGCCGGATAGTTGCCAAAGGTCTCGCGGCGCAGGATGGCGATGGCCGGCGGCCAAAGATTGGCGCCGGCCGCCGAATAGATCGGACCGCCGGGCAGCTTGAAACCCTTTTCGTCCCACGGCGCAACCGGCTTCAGGCCGTTTTTGATCATCGCCTTGGCGGTCTCGACAAGCTTCTTCGGCTCGGCGATCTCGTGGATCAGGCCCATCGACTTCGCCTTTTGCGGCGTCAGATTCTGGCCGCTGGTCAGCATCTGCAGCGCCTGCTGCTGATCGGTCAGCCGCGGCACGCGCTGAGTGCCGCCGGCGCCCGGGAAGATGCCGATCTTCACCTCGGGGAGCGCCATCTTCACCTTGTCGGAATCGGCCGCGACGCGGCCATGGCAGGCGAGCGACATCTCGAAGGCGCCGCCCATGCAGGTGCCGTTGATCGCCGATACCCACGGCTTGCCGCAGGTCTCGATCTTGCGGAACAGGCCGGTCATATAGCCGGCATTGTCGAACAGCGCCTTGGTCGCCTTTTCGAGGTCCTTCTCCTTTTCGACGGCGAAGGTGGCGAGCATCTTCTGCAGCATGGTGATGTCGGCACCGCCGGAGAAGCTGTCCTTGCCGGAGGTGATGACCGCGCCTTTGATGGCGGCGTCGCCCGCCACACGATCGACGATGGCGTTGAGCTCGCGCATCGCCTCTTCGGTGAAGACGTTCATCGAGCGGCCCGGCATGTCCCAGGTGACCAGCGCGATCCCGTCGGCGTCCACGTCGAGGGTGAAATTGGTGTAGCTCATCTTTTCTCTCCCCGTCAGACGCGTTCGATGATGGTGGCGGTGCCCATGCCGGCGCCGATGCAGAGCGTGACCAGCGCGGTGTTCAGGTCCCGGCGCTCCAGCTCGTCCAGCACCGTGCCGAAGATCATCGCGCCGGTGGCGCCGAGCGGATGGCCCATGGCGATCGCGCCGCCATTGACGTTGATCTGGTCATGCGGGATGTCGAAGGCCTGCATGTAGCGCAGCACAACGGAAGCGAAGGCCTCGTTGAGCTCGAACAGGTCGATGTCCGACAGCTTCATCTTGGCACGCTTCAAGAGCTTTTCGGTGACGTCGACCGGGCCGGTCAGCATCAGCACCGGCTCGGAACCGATATTGGCGAACGAGCGGATGCGCGCGCGGGGCTTCAAGCCCATGGCCTTGCCGGCCTTCTTGGAGCCGAGCAGTACAGCAGCGGCGCCGTCGACGATGCCGGATGAGTTGCCGGCATGGTGGACGTGGTTCACTTCCTCGACCTCCGGATGCTTCTGCACGGCCACCGCATCGAAGCCGCCCATCTCGCCCGGCATGACGAAGGACGGATTGAGCGAGGCGAGCGACTGCATGTCGGTCGAAGGCCGCATGTGCTCGTCACGGTCGAGGATGGTGAGGCCGTTCTGGTCCTTGATCGGGACCACCGAATTCTTGAAGCGGCCGTCGTCCCACGCCTTGGCGGCGCGCTTCTGGCTCTCGACGGCGTAGGCGTCGACGTCGTCGCGGCTGAACCCGTATTTCGTCGCGATCAGGTCGGCCGAGATGCCCTGCGGCACGAACCAGCCGGGAAGGCCGACGGAGGGGTCCATGAACCAGGCGCCGCCGGACATGCCCATGCCGACACGCGACATGGATTCTACGCCCCCGGCAATGACGATCTCGTCCGCGCCTTGCGCGATCTTGGCGGCGCCGAAATTGATGGCATCGAGTCCGGAAGCGCAGAAGCGCGATATCTGCATGCCGGGCGCCTTGGTGTCGTAGCCGGCCTCGAAGGCGGCGGCGCGCGGAATGACCGAGCCCGCTTCGCCGACCGGATCGACGCAGCCGAAGATGATGTCGTCGACAGTGCCGGTGTCGAGCGCGTTGCGGTCACGCAGCGCCTCAAGCGTCTTTGCCGCGAGCCGCACCGCCGGCACCTCGTGCAGCGAGCCATCCTTCTTGCCTCTGCCGCGCGGCGTGCGCACGGCGTCATAGACGTAAGCGTCGGCCATTTTTGTGCTCCTTGGGTTTGCCGGTCGCTGCGCTCAGAGAGAGCGCCCGATCAGCAATTTCATGATCTCGTTGGTGCCGCCGTAGATGCGCTGGACGCGGGCGTCGCGGAACATGCGGGCGATCGGATATTCGTTCATGTAGCCATAGCCGCCATGCAGTTGAAGGCATTCGTCGACGACTTTGCCCTGCAGGTCGGACAGCCAGTATTTGGCCATAGAGGCGGTGACCGGGTCGAGGCCGCCGTCGATGTGGCGGGCGACGCAGTCGTTGTAGAAGACGCGGCCGATCGTGGCCTCGGTCTTCAGCTCCGCCAGCTTGAACTGGGTGTTCTGGAAATCAATGATCGCCTTGCCAAAGGCCTTGCGCTCCTTGACGTAGTCGATGGTCAGCGCCAGCGCCCGCTCGATCATGGCGATCGCGCCGGTGCCGATCTGCAGCCGCTCCTGCGGCAATTGCTGCATCAGTTGGACGAAGCCCTTGCCTTCCTCATGGCCGAGCAGGTTGGAGGTCGGCACGCGCACGTCGTTGAAGAACAGCTCGGAGGTGTCGTTGGCCTTGAGCCCTATTTTGTCGAGGTTGCGACCGCGTTCGAAGCCCTCGACCTCGTCGGTCTCGACGACGATCAGCGAGGTGCCCTTGGCGCCCTTGTCCGGATCGGTCTTGGTGACGACGATGATCAGGTTGGCAAGCTGGCCGTTGGTGATGAAGGTCTTGGAGCCGTTGATCTTGTAGTGATTGCCGTCCTTCTCGGCACGGGTCTTGACACCCTGAAGGTCGGAGCCGGCGCCGGGCTCGGTCATGGCGATGGCGCCGATCAGCTCCCCGGTCGCCAGTTTCGGCAGCCATTTTTCTTTCTGCTCCTCGGAGCCGTAATGCAGGATGTATGGCGCGACGATCGAGTTGTGCAGGCCGATGCCGAAGCCGTCGACCCCGACGTGGCCGATAGCCTCGATGATGGCACTCTCATGCGCGAAGGTGCCGCCGGAGCCGCCATATTTCTCCGGCATAGAGGCGCAGAGCAGGCCGGCGGCGCCCGCCTTCAGCCAGCTCTCGCGGTCGAAAATCTCGTTCTTCTCGAACTCTTCGTAGCGCGGCGCGATCTCCTCCGACATGAAGCGGCTCGCCATATCGTAGAGCATGCCGACTTCGTCCGCCGCCCAGGCGGGCTTCGGCAGGCCAAGAACTTCGGCTGGATTTGTCATGCTGTTTCCTCCACTGCGCCGGCGTCCCCCTCCCCCTTGAGGGGAGGGTGGCCGCGAAGCGGCCGGGAGGGGTCGCCGATGAGGTGCTCGGCCTTGTCCTTAACAAACTGCGCCACATGCCATGCACTGTTAATGACATCAGGCTCATCAATCCTGACAACGACGTACCCGAGTGACCGCAAATAGGCGTCGCGGTTCACATCATGACGTCTGCCAGCTTCGGTTTCGTGCAGGTCGCCGTCGACCTCGACGATCAGTTTGACCTTCGGGCAGACGAAATCGACAATGTACGGGCCGATCGGCGATTGCCGCCTGAACTTCAGGCCATCAGCCATCAGCTCGCGCAATTCGTACCACAGCAGGGACTCGGCCTTCGTCGTGTGCAGACGAAGCGAGCGCGCTTTCTGTCGCATCTCGAAACTGACCCGCGTGCGGGGCATTGTGTTAGTCCTTCTCCCAGGGTGCGTCGCCAGAATTGGCGTCGAGTTCGTCGCAGGCGACCCCTCCCGGCCCTTCGGGCCACCCTCCCCTCAAGGGGGAGGGGGACGCCGAGCATTTCTAGAACGCTTCCGCCGGCAGCGCCATTAGCGTATCCGCGCCACTGGAAATGCGGGCGAGGCGCGTCGCGGTCTCCGGCATGATCCGCTCCATGAAGAAGCGCGCCGTCACCAGCTTGTTGTCGTAGAACGACGAGGCCCCATTGGCACCTTCGGCGAGCTTCGTTTGGGCGGCCTTGGCCATCTGGCCCCACATGTAGCCCAACGCGACAAGCCCGAAGAGATGCATGTAGTCGGTCGAGGCGGCGCCCGCATTGTCGGGCTTGGCCATGGCATTCTGCACCAGCCACATGGTCGCCGCCTGAAGGTCGTTGAGGCCCTTCTTCAGCGCCTTGGTGAAGGGCGCCATTTTGTCGTCGGCGCGGTTTTCCTCGCAGAATTCGCCGACCTCCTTGAAGAAGGCCTGCACGGCGCGGCCGCCATTCTGCGCCAGCTTGCGGCCGACCAGATCAAGCGCCTGAATGCCATTGGCGCCTTCATAGATCATGGCGATGCGGGCATCGCGGACGAACTGGCTCATGCCGTGTTCTTCGATGTAGCCGTGGCCGCCGAACACCTGCTGCGCCATCACGGCGTGATCGAAGCCCTTGTCAGTCAGCACGCCCTTGACCACCGGCGTCAGCAGACCGGTGTAGTCGTCGGCCGACCGGCGGTCCCTGTCGTCACCGGAGCGGTGCGCGACGTCCGACTTGATCGCCGTCCACAGCGCCAGCGCTCGGCCGCCCTCGTTGAACGCCTTCATGGTCATCAGCGAGCGGCGGATATCGGGATGGACGATGATCGGGTCGGCCTTCTTGTCCGCCGCCTTGATGCCCGACAGCGACCGCCCCTGGAGGCGGTCCTTG
Organism: Mesorhizobium sp. M1A.F.Ca.ET.072.01.1.1; assembly: GCF_004023325.1. Lineage (NCBI taxonomy): Bacteria > Pseudomonadati > Pseudomonadota > Alphaproteobacteria > Hyphomicrobiales > Phyllobacteriaceae > Mesorhizobium > Mesorhizobium sp. M1A.F.Ca.ET.072.01.1.1. The sequence goes on from NZ_RZSF01000227.1 coordinate 5,518, forward strand.
GCGTAAGCCACCGCGTTCTGATAGGCGATCTCCGAGACCGAGAGCCCTTGCAGGCCAACGCCCAGGCGGGCCTCGTTCATCATCGTGAACATGGCTTTCAGGCCGCCGTTCAACTCGCCGAGCAAAGTGCCTTCGGCCTCGTCATAGTTCATGACGCAGGTCGAGTTGCCGTGGATGCCCATCTTCTCCTCGATCGAGCCGCAGGAGAGCGCGTTGCGCGCGCTGACATTGCCCGAGCCGTCGAGCCTGAACTTCGGCACGATGAACAGCGAGATGCCTTTGACGCCTTCCGGCGCCCCCTCGACGCGGGCCAGCACCAGATGGACGATGTTGTCGGCCATGTCGTGCTCGCCGGCGGAGATGAATATCTTCTGGCCGGAAATCCTGTAGGTGCCGTCGCCATTGGGCACCGCCTTGGTGCGCAGCAGGCCGAGATCGGTGCCGCAGTGCGGCTCGGTCAGATTCATGGTGCCGGTCCAGGCGCCCTCGATCAGCCTGGGCAACCAGGTGGCCTTCTGCTCGTCCGTGCCATGGGTGACAATGGCCGCGATCGCGCCCTGCGTGAGGCCGGGATACATCATCAGCGCCATATTGGCGGACACCATGTATTCGGAGACCGCGGTGTGGACCGTATAGGGCAGACCCTGGCCGCCGAACTCGGCGGGTGCCGCTAGGCCCATCCAGCCGCCCTCGCGATACTGGTTGAAAGCGTCCTTGAAGCCCTTGGGCGTGGTCACCGTACCGTCGTCATGGCGCACGCATCCTTCCATGTCGCCGACCCGGTTCAGCGGATGCATGACGTTTTCGGCGAGCTTGGCGCCTTCGGCAAGGATCGCCTCGACGACGTCCGGCGTGGCGTCCGAGAAGCCCGGAAGATTAGAATAGCGCTGGTAGCCGAGCACGTCGTTGAGCACGAACAGCGTGTCCTGGACGGGCGCCCTGTAGATCGTCATGCCTTCCTCCACCCTTGCGGTCCGGCCGGCCAGCAAGCTCCCGATCCGGATGGGGATGGGAGGCCGAGCCAATGTCGATGCCCCCGATAGCAAATATTGACGTTTGCGTAAACGTCAACTTCGTCGCAGCCCGAAATTTTTGATGAGCGCTGGCTCAGGGCAACAAAAAAGCCGCGCGGCTGCAGCCACGCGGCTTTCTCTATCCTGGGCTATGCCGTTAGCGTGAGATCAGCCGGCGGCGCTTGCCTGCGGCGCAGCCCGCTCGGCCAGCATCTGGCGAACGATCGCCATCGAATTGCTCAAGTCGCTGATAGCCTCATCGATCAGCGCGCGCTGCTTCTGCAACCGGGCAAGCTGCTTCTCGGACTTGTCGAGCGCCAGCCGCAACTGCTTGGTGTTGGATCCGGTCGGATCGTAAAGATCCATCATCTGCTTGACGTCCCGCAGCGAGAACCCGACCTTGCGGCCGAGCAGGATCAGCTTCAGCCGGGCCTTGTCGCGGCGCGTGTAGAGACGGGTCGAGCCGTCGCGCTTCGGATTGAGCAGGCCCTTGTCCTCGTAGAATCGCAGCGTGCGCAAGGTCACGCCGTACTTCTTGGCCATCTCGCCGATGCGGACGAATTCTTCGTCGGTCTCGACCGATATGTGATTGCTATTGGCCGCGGCTTCGCCGGGCGAAACAAGTTTCATGGTCACTGGCTTTCCCCTGATGGCGTCGCGGTCACGGACCAAACGTCGCCTGAGTGGAAGCGGGGGCGTGCTTCCAATCGTGGTTTCGACACTTCAATCGCAAGAGGCACGGCTTCGCACCTTTTACGTTTACGTCAATTCTATACCGACAGCCGGCACCTGACGCAAGGGCGTTGTCGGAAACACAGCTTTATGCCGCACTCGGAAGCCATCGGGCCGGCGGGTCAGGATTATGCGCCATTTCTTAAGGTTGGTTAACGCCTTGTTTACCACGTTGGGCGAAATGTGCGCATGTCGGTCACCCGTGTTTATCCTGTAGCGAATTTTTCACGGTTTTCGAAGCGTGGGTGAGAAACCCGGGAAGCCCGTCTTCCTCCGCAGCAAAACCGCGCGGACGCCTTCGTTCCCGGCAGACTCTGGGAAACCGGTCTCAGCCGGTCATTCTGAACACGGGCGCATCGATGAACAGCAAGCGGTCCTATCTCGATACACTCAACGCCGGTAGGCAGCGCCGGTCGCAGACCTCGCTGGAGGATCTGAGCCGCTCGCTCGAAACGCTGGAGCAGCGGCTGGAGCGGACGCGCAGCGACACGCCTGAGCGCCCCGATCCGCGGCGGCCGGCCCCCGAGCCGCGCTATGCGGCCGCGCAACCTTATGGTTCGCCCCGCTGGTACGAGGAACCCTACACGACGCAGAGGGACCAAAATCGGGGACCGCAAAACCGCGGGCCGCAGAACCCGGCGGCCGCAGCTTCCGACTTCGGCCCCAATTATCAGGCCATTGCCCGCGACATCGACCGGGTGCGCGGACAGGAAGACGGCGTCGCGATGGTTGGCAAGATCGCGGTCGAATTGCGCGGACTGCGCGAGGAGTTGCGCCATCAGATGACCGCCGGCCTGCAGCGCGAATTCGACGCGCTGCGTCAGGATATCGATCGCGCCATGCAGGCGGCGAGCCAGCATGGTGCCCCCGCCGACAAGAACAGCGCCGAGCTCAGCCTCGAGTTCGAACGGCTTTCCGGCGCCATCCACACGCTTGCCGAAAAAAGCGACGATCGGAGCGTCAACCTGCTGCGGCTGGAGTTGGAGCAGGTCAAGGCGGCGCTCGACACGCTGGCGCGCGAGGAAAGCGTGCGGGCCGTCGACCAAAGCGTGCAGGCCGTCGACCGCCGCTGGGACGATTTCGATCGCCGCTGGAGCGCCTTCGAGGATCGCGTCGACGCCGACCAGCGCCAGCGCGCCGAGGGTCCCAATCTTTCGGCGCTGACCGACCGCCTCGAACAGATCAGCAGCGCGGTCAACAACCTGCCGCAATCGCTGTCGCTCGCCTCGCTGGAGGAAAAGGTGCGCACCCTCGCCGGCGCGGTCGACCGTTTCGCCAGCCAGCAGACGATGCGCGGCGGCGAGACGCTTGCCATGATCGACGAGCGGCTGGACGAGATCTCGCGCGCCATCGTCGCCTCGACCGTGGCCGCGCAGGCCAATGCCTTCGATCCGGAAACTTTCGGGCGAATCGAGAAACGGATCGCCTCGCTGGCGGAGCAGATCGAGGAGGTCGCGCAGTCACGTCCCGGCGCCGAGGTCATCGACCGCCTCAACCTTCTGTCCAGCCGTGTGGACGAGCTCGCCGGGCGCGCCAACCTGCCGGAGCAGGCGATGGAGCGTCTCGGCAAGCAAATTGCTTTGATCACCGACAAGATAGACCGCGCGCCGGCGATGCCCGACGCCGACCACATCTTCCAGGGCCTGGAGCAGCGCTTCGACGCGCTGTCCACGCTGCTCGAGCGCCGCCAGGGCGATGCCATCGAGCAGAGCAACCTGCTGTTCCGCGACCTCGAGCGGCGGCTGGACGAAGTCGCCGACAGGCTCGACCAGCGCATGCGACAGGACGACGCCACCGGTATAATGGAGGCGATCGACGCCCGCTTCACCGCGCTTGCCAAGCGCATCGAGACGCGCGCGCCCGATCCCGCCAACGAGATGGCGATCCGTGGCCTGGAAAGCCGGCTCGAGGACATTTCCAGCCGGCTGGAATCCTCCGCCGCGCAGGTCGCCGGCATTGATCCGGCACTGATCCGCAGCCTTGAGTCGCAGGTGACCGCCCTTTCGGCGCATCTTTCGAAGCCGAGCGCACCGCTGCCCGACTTCGAGGACATCAGCCCGCGCCTCGACGAGATCGAGAAGTCGCTGGCCGGCACGCGCGATTCCATCCTCACCGTCGCGCGCGAGGCTGCGGAGAACGCTGTGCGGTCGCTGGGCGAATCGAGTTCCGGCACGGCTGCTTCCAACGCAGCCGCCGTGAGCGGGCTCGCGCAGGACCTGAAGACGCTCGAAGCGCTCACCCGCCGTTCCGACGAGCGCAATTCGCGCACGTTCGAGGCGATCCACGACACGCTGCTCAAGATCGTCGACCGGCTCGGCTCGCTGGAGGCCGACGGCCCCAGTGAAGCGGTCAGCGAACTGATCGACCCGCAGCCGGGTGGCAAGCGGGCCGCCCGCACCGGCAAGATCGCCGTCCAGGACGCGCCGTCGATGGATATCGACCAGCCGCTGCCGCTGACCGGAGACATCGCCGATCTCGATGCGCGCGCCGCCTCCATCCTGCGCCACGATCCGGTTTCGCGAAACGAGCCGGCTGCACCGGGCGAACCTGTTACGCGTAGCGAACCTGTTACGCGTGGCGAACCTGTAATGCGTGGCGAAGCTGCCGCTCGCACGCCCGCCGAGGCCGCGGCCGCCGCCGCAATGGCCGCGCTCGGATCGGACGAAATCGGCGAGAGGGCCGAGACGACCGGCCGCAAGAAGTCGATGTTCAGCGGACTGGCGCGCGCCTTCAAGGGCAAGAAGAACGAGGACACGCCGCCGCTTGCCGGCTCGGCGCCGGCCGGCGACGTTCCGACCGTCGACATCGACGAACCGCTCGATCCCAGAGCCGCCAACCGGCCGCTCGAACCTGGCTCCGGCGCGCCGGACCTCAACGCCATCATGAAGCGCGTGCGCGACGAGCGCGGCGGCCAGCCGGCCAAGCGCAGCGAGACAGATGCCGCCAAATCCGATTTCATCGCGGCCGCCCGCCGCGCAGCGCAGGCCGCCGCCGCGGAAGCCGACGCGCTGAAGCGGCAGTCGACGATGACCGGCCCGGTGAAGGCGCTCAGAATCGGCGATCTGCTCAAGGCGCGGCGCAAGCCGATCCTGATGGCGGCGGCCGCGATCATGATGGCGCTCGCCGGCCTGCAGCTCGGCAAGGCGTTCTTCTCCGACCCCGCGCCGGTCGCCAGCAACGACGTCGCGCCGATGGTCTCCACCCAATCGGTCGAAACCGCCTCGCTCGATGTCAGCACACCCAAGCCCGAAACGGACACTGCGAAGCCCGAGAGCGCGCCCGCGCGTCCCGTCAGGCAGGCCGAGCCGCCGAAGGACGATCCAACGCCACAGGCCGCCTTTCAGCCATCCGCACCCGAAATGCTCGCGGCCGCGGCGCCAGCCGAACCGGCGCCTGCTCCGGCGACTCCGTCCGCGCCAGCCCGGCCTGCGCCGATGGCTTCGGCGACACCCTCGGAGCCAGTCTCTCCGGCTGCGAACGGGCCTGCCACGGACACGGACGGCGACGCGCAGCCCACCATCGGCGCGCCGGCGAGCACAGCAATGCCCGGTGCCGCCGCAGCCGGTGCTTCCTCGGCCGGCACGCCGGCAACCACGTCCGCCGACACCACCGGCACCGTCCCGCCGGGCGGCGGCCAGACGGCAAGTTCGGCCGCCAAGATCGATATCCCGGCCGATATCGGTCCGGTAGCGCTGCACGACGCGGCCGCAGGCGGCGACGCCAAGGCGCTGTTCGAGATCGGCTCGCGCTACGCGGAATCGCGCGGCGTCAAGGAAGACATGGCGGCGGCCGCCAAATGGTATGAGAAATCCGCCGAACTGGGCTTCGCACCGGCCGAATACCGCATCGGCAATTTTTACGAGAAGGGCATCGGCGTCGCGCGGGACATCAAGAAAGCCAAGACCTATTACCAACTCGCGGCGGAACAGGGC
>NZ_RZSF01000228.1:0-11188 GCF_004023325.1 Mesorhizobium sp. M1A.F.Ca.ET.072.01.1.1
CTGATGATCCAGCGCAACGACCTGATGTCGAGGTTTCCCGCCGGCGTCATCGGAAGCTCGGGATGTGAGCCCGCCACGACCAGCATCGGGCGATCCTCATCGACCGTGGCGCGCCGCAATATGTCGGACTCGGTTCGGCCTTCGACCAGCCCGAAATCGGCCCGGCCGTCCAGCACATTGGTTTCCACTTGCCGCGTGTTGCCGATGGTGACGCTCAGGCGCACCGCCGGATAGGCCTCGTGGAAGGATGCCAGGCGCCTCGGCAGCCAGTAGCTCGCGATGGTCTGGCTGGCCGATATCGACAGGCTGCCGGTGATGGTCTGGGAAACATGCTCCAGCACGTTGTGGGCAGCCGCTGCCCGTTCCAGAACAGCCTTGGCTTCCGGCAGGAAGCGGTGGCCGGTCTGCGCGAGCTCGATGTTGCGGCCGACCCGGTTGAACAGCCGCACGCCATGCTGGCTTTCAAGCGCGCGGATGGCGGCAGAGGCGGCGGATTGCGAGATGCCGAGCAGCTCGGCCGCCTTGGTCATGTGGCCATGCTCGGCGACGGCGACGAAGATGCGAAGCTGATCGAGGGTCATGGCCAACTAAGAAGCAAAATCGATCGGAATTACAAGAGCGGCTTGTTAGACAGATCAATCGCTTTGTTCTAACTTTTTACCCGAGCTTGGAAAAAATTGGCCGTTCTGCCGCCAAGGTTGGAAATGATCGGGCGCTTCAAATCTCTTTTCGCGCATTGGAGCCGCCAGCTGAAGCGGCAGTTCGCCGGCGACCGCTACCATCCTGAGCTGCACTATATGCGCGGGCCCGGTCCGAAGACGAAGGCCAAGATGGCAAGCGGCAAGAGCGTTCGCGGATCATGAGCCTAGCTGAGCCACGCGGCGCAAACTCCGCGCCCTCGCAGCGGCCGCTGGCCGACAGCCGGGCGCCTGAAGAAGGCGACGGCGTCGAGACCTCGCCGAGCGTGTCCGACCGCATCGCCAAAACCACCTGCTACATGTGCGCCTGCCGCTGCGGCATCGACGTCCACATCAAGGACGGCAAGGTGCGCTACATCAACGGCAACAAGGACCACCCGGTGAACCGGGGCGTGATCTGCGGCAAGGGCAGCGCCGGCATCATGCAGCATTACAGCCCGGCGCGGCTGAGGAAGCCGCTGCTGCGCACAGGGCCTCGCGGCTCCGGCGAGTTTCGCGAGATCGAATGGGACGAAGCGCTCACCATCGCCACCGAGCGGCTGACGGCGATCCGCCGCACCGATCCGAGAAAGCTTGCCTTTTTCACCGGGCGCGACCAGTCGCAGTCGCTGACCGGCTGGTGGGCGAGCCAGTTCGGCACGCCCAACTTCGCCGCCCATGGCGGCTTCTGCTCGGTCAACATGGCGGCCGGTGGGCTCTACACGATCGGCGGCTCGTTCTGGGAGTTCGGCGAGCCCGACTGGGACAATACGAAATACTTCATGCTGTTCGGCGTCGCCGAGGATCACGATTCCAACCCGATCAAGATCGGCCTCGGCAAGCTCAAGGCGCGCGGCGCCAAGGTGGTGTCGATCAACCCTTGCCGCACCGGCTACAACGCGATTGCCGATGACTGGATCGGCATACGACCCGGCACGGACGGACTGTTCGTGCTGGCGCTCGTCCATGAGTTGCTCAAGGCCGGCCGCATAGATCTCGACTATCTGCTGCGCTACACCAACGCGCCGGTGCTTGTCGTGCAGGATCCCGGTTCCGCCGATGACGGATTGTTCATGCTCGATGGCGACAGCAGCCTGTTGGCTTGGGACAGGGTGGCGAAGGCGCCCGTCAATGCCGCCGATCCGGATGCCAAACCAGCACTGACCGGCAACTACACCGTCAATGGCCGCCGCTGCGCACCGGTATTTCAGCTGATCGCCGACCGATACCTGCACGAAAGCCATTCGCCGGAGGCGGTGGCGGAGCGCTGCGGGGTCGGCGCCGACACCATCCGACGGATCGCGGCGGAGCTGGCGCATGTCGCCTTCGAGCAGGCGATCGAGCTGCCGGTCGCCTGGACCGATTGGGCCGGCCGCCGGCACGAGACGATGAAGGGCCGGCCGGTGTCGATGCATGCCATGCGCGGCATCTCGGCCCATTCCAACGGCTTTCATACTTGCCGCGCCATCCACCTGCTGCAGGTTCTGCTCGGCACGGTGGACGTGCCCGGCGGCTTCCGCTTCAAGCCGCCCTATCCGCGTTGCGCGCCGCCGGGGCCAAAGCCCGCAGGCAAGAACGTCCGCCCGATGACGCCGCTGGAGGGCATGCCGCTCGGCTTCGTCTCAGGGCCCGACGATCTGCTCGTCGACGAGGTCGGCACACCGATCCGCATCGACAAGGCCTATTCCTGGGAAGCGCCCTTGGCCGCCCACGGCCTGATGCACAGCGTCATCCGCAATGCCTGGGCCGGCGACCCTTATCCGATCGACACGCTGATGATGTACATGTCGAACATGGCCTGGAACTCCTCGATGAATACCGTCGAGACGGTTCGTATGCTCACCGACATGGACGAGGCGGGCGACTACAAGATCCCCTTCATCATTTATTCCGACGCCTATTATTCCGAGACGGTGCCGTTCGCCGACCTAGTGCTGCCCGACACGACCTATCTCGAGCGGCACGACTGCATCAGCCTGCTCGACCGGCCGATCAGCCATGCCGACGGGCCGGGCGATGCCATCCGTCACCCGGTGGTGCAGCCGGACCGGGATGTCCGGCCGTTCCAGTCGGTGCTGATCGAGCTCGGCGCGCGGCTCGGCCTGCCTGGTTTCGCCAACGAAGACGGTTCGGCGAAACACCGCGACTATGCCGACTACATCGTCACCCACGAGCGCACGCCCGGCATCGGCCCGCTTGCCGGCTGGCGCGGTAAGAACGGTGACGCGATCGGCAAAGGCGAGGTGAACCCGGACCAGCTGCAGCGCTACATCGACAATGGCGGTTTCTGGCACCACGGGTTCGCCGACGACCAGCGCTATTACAAGATGGGCAACCGCGCCTATCTCGACTTTGCCGTGCAGATGGGATTCATCTCCAAGGCCGATCCGATCATCTTTCAGCTCTATTCCGAGCCGATGCAGCGCTTTCGCCTCGCCGCGCGCGGTCATGGCAAGGTGCAGCCGCCGGAGGCCGAGCGCGACCGGATCGAAGCCTATATGGACCCGCTGCCGTTCTGGTACGCGCCCTTCGAGGACGACACCGTCGATCTCCAGAAATATCCGCTGCATGCGCTGACGCAGCGGCCGATGCATATGTACCATTCCTGGGGCTCGCAGAATGCGTGGCTGAGACAAATCACCAGCCAGAACCGGCTGTTCGTGCACCGGCGGACGGCAGCGAGGCTTGGGCTGGCCGACGACGACTGGGTGTGGATCGAAAGCATCAACGGCCGCGTGAAGGGTCAGATCAAGCTGATCGACGGCGTCAACCCGGACACTGTCTGGACCTGGAACGCTATCGGCAAGCGGCGCGGCAGCTGGGGGCTGAAGGACGACGCCGCAGAGAGCAATCGCGGCTTCCTGCTCAATCACATCATCGGCGACCAGACCGCGGCTACCGTCAACGGCAAGCGTTATTCGAACTCCGACCCCGTCACCGGACAGGCGGCATGGTTCGACGTGCGCGTGCGTATCGCCAAATGCGCCGCGGAAGAGGCCGGCTTCACCGAGCCGCAATTCGAGCGCTTGCGGCAGCCGCCAAATTTCGAGCCGTCACCGGATGTGCTTCGCTTCGGCGATGGATTCCGCATAAAAAGGGAAGCCGCCGAATGACCTGCCTTCCCGCCCAAACCGAGAAGAAGCTCGGCCTCGTCATCGACCTCGACACCTGCGTCGGCTGCCAGGCCTGCGTCACCGCTTGCAAGGAATGGAACACCGGCGGACACATGGCGCCGCTGACCGACATCGAGCCGTATGGCGGGCGTGTCGACGGCGTCTGGTTCAACCGCGTGCACAGCTATGAGCACACGACCGAACAAGGCGGCCGCACGGTGAACTTCCCGCGCTCCTGCCTGCATTGCGAGCAGCCAGCCTGCGTCACCGTCTGTCCGACCGGCGCCTCCTACAAGCGCGCCTCCGACGGCATCGTGCTGGTCGACGAGGACAAGTGCATCGGCTGCAAGCTGTGCAGCTGGGCCTGTCCCTATGGCGCGCGCGAATTCGATACGGATGTCGGCGTGATGAAGAAATGCACGCTGTGCGTCGACCGCATCTACAACGATAATCTGGCGACAGAGGACCGCGTGCCGGCCTGCGTCGCCGCCTGCCCGACCAGCGCCCGCCATTTCGGCGATCTGGGCGATCCCGCCTCGGCAATCTCGCACCTGGTGGAAGAGCGTGGCGGCGTCGAGCTGATGCCCGAGCTTGGCTACAAGCCGACCAACAAATACCTGCCCCCGCGTGCCCGCACCGAGCGCGCGGCGAAGGTGGACGCGCCGGCGCTGGAACCGATCCGGACCGACGGGGGCTTCCTCGGCTGGATCGACCGCATGCTTTCGAACTGAATTCGCCCAGCCATGCATCCCGCCTATTCCGTCGTGTTCTTCACCACCGCCACCGGGGCCGGCTACGGCCTGCTGGCGCTGCTCGGCGTCCTTGGCGGGCTGGGATTCATCGCACCCGATTTCTGGCTCGGGCTCGTCGGCATGGCGCTTTCGCTTGGCTTGATCGTGGCCGGCCTGCTCTCCTCGACCGGCCATCTCGGCCGCCCTGAACGCGCCTGGCGCGCCTTCTCTCAATGGCGAAGCTCCTGGCTGTCGCGCGAAGGGGCCGCCTCGGTTGCGACCTTCATCCCGGCCGGGCTGTTCGGCATTGGCTGGGTGCTGATGGGCAAAAGCGGCGGTTGGGTGGCCATCGTTGGCCTGCTGGCTGCCGCCGGCGGCGTCGTGACAGTCTGCACGACCGGAATGATCTATGCCTCGCTGAAGCCGATCGCGCAGTGGCACAGCCGATATACTTTGCCGGCTTATCTTATCTTCTCGGCAATGACGGGTGGCGTGCTGCTCAACGGCCTGCTGCGAAGCTTCGAGGCCGGATCAACCGCGGTTCTGGCCGGCGCGCTGCTTGCCACGCTCGCCGGGTGGGGCTGGAAGCTTGCGACCTGGCACTACAACGACAAGCTGGAAATCCCGACCACGGCCAACACGGCGACCGGCCTCGCCGGCGGCACTGTGCGGTCCATCGAATGGCCGCACACCGAAGAAAACTACCTGCTCAAGGAGATGGGTTTTCGCATTGCGCGCAAGCATAGCGCGAAGCTGAGGCGCATCACGCAGGTGCTGGCCTTCGCCGTGCCGGCCATCTTGCTCGTGATCGCCTTCGCCTTGCCATGGCCTTTCGCAGCAGCCGCATCACTGCTTGCAGCGCTTATGCAATTCGCGGGCATGCTGGTCGAACGCTGGCTGTTCTTCGCCGAGGCAAAGCACACCGTCACGCTCTATTACGGGAGATGAAGCCGCTTCAGCCCGGCCGCAGCATCGAGCCGGAAATGGCAAAGATGCGCTCCGCACCCAGCATGTAGGCAACAAGCGTTTCCAGGCGGAACAGTCCGGCATAGGCGCGGTCGAGCACGTTGAGCGAGCCGGTATAGGCGCCGAAGGCCGGCATGATCATGCGGCCGCCGTCACCGGCGAAGCAGCGCCGCCTGACCGAGCGGCCGCGCTGGACGATGCGGGCGCAGGGGTGCAGATGGCCGGCGATCTCGCCCTCCACCCGCAGCTTGGATGGTTCATGGCGGAAGACAAGCGAACCGATCGCGAGTTCCCTCACCGTCTCGCCAGGCAGGTCGGCGGGAGCATCCGGATCATGATTGCCGGCAACCCAGAACCAGTCGCGGCCGGCCATCATCGCCTCCAGCCGCTCGCGGAAGCTTAGATGCATGCGCTCGGCGCCGCCGCCGTCGTGGAAGGAGTCGCCAAGGCTGACGACGATCCGCGGACCGTAGTCGGCGATCACGGCCTGCAGGCGCAGCAAGGTCGCACCTGTGTCATAAGGCGGGATCAGCGCGCCGCGCCTGGCGAAGGACGAGCCCTTTTCGAGATGCAGGTCGGAGACCGCAAGCAGCCGCAGATCGGGGAAATAGAGCACGCCGCGCCGGTCGCAAACCGCGCGTTCGCCGGCGATGCCGACAAAGTCGGCCTCGGCGATCAGCGTTGCGCGCGACAGCGAAAAATCCATCCCCTCTTGCCTTCGCTCAGTCGGCCATCTCCGGCCCCATGGCCTCTTCAACGAGGGTGGCGGCATCCATCAACAGCGTTTCATCCGCCTCGCCATGCACCGGCATCTTGCCGATTTCGAGCATGATCGGCACGGCTAGCGGCGATATCTGTTCCAGGTCCTTATGCACGATTCGACCGCGGATGCGCGAGAGCATCTCGGCAAGTCTGCTGACATCGAGCAATCCGGTCGCTGCATCGGCACGCGTCGCCTGGAGCAGGATGTGGTCGGGCTCGTGGCTGCGCAGCACGTCATAAATCAGGTCTGTCGAGACAGTGACCTGGCGGCCGCTTTTCTCCTTGCCGGGATGACGTTTCTCGATCAGTCCGGAGATCAGCGCGCAGTTGCGGAAGGTGCGCTTGAGCAGCCAGCTGTCGGCAAACCACGCCTCGAGATCGTCGCCGAGCATGTCCTGATCGAAGAGCGCAGCCAGCGATGGTTTTTTGTTTTTAAACATCCAGCCCATGTCGGCCAGCGACCAAATCGCCAACGCATAGTCGGTGGCAACGAAGCCGACCGGGTTGGCGCCCGCTCGATCCAGGCGGCGCGTCAGCAGCATGCCCAGCGTCTGATGCGCAAGCCTGCCTTCGAACGGATAGGCTACGAGATAGTGCCGGTTTCCGCGTGGAAAGGTCTCGATCAGCAGATCGTCCCGTTTCGGCAGGACGGATTTATCCGCCTGAAACCGCAGCCAATCGGCCACCTGCTCGGGCAGCTTCTTCCAGCGCTGCGGATCGTCGAGCATGGCGCGCACCTGCTCGGCGAGATAAGTCGAAAGCGGGAATTTGCCGCCGCCATAGTAGGGCACCTTTGCTTCGCTTCCGGGAGCATTCGACACGAAGCACTCATTGTCGCGGATACCCTCGAAGCGCAGAACCCTTCCGGCGAACATGAAAGTGTCGCCATAGGTCAAGGTCTCGAGAAACGCTTCCTCGATCTTTCCCAAGACTCTGCCGCCGCGCGAGGCCGCGCCCTTGCTTCCAGCCTGGACGTAACGAACGTTGAGGGCCGGCACTTCGATGATGGTCCCGACATTGAGCCGGTACTGTTGCGCCACGCGGGGATTGGATACTCGCCACAAGCCTTCCTTGGTTTGGCGAATGCGGGCGTAGCGCTCGTAGTTTCTCAGCGCGTATCCGCCGGTGGCGACGAAGTCGATGACCCGGTCGAATGTCGGGCGGTCTAGGCTGACATAGGGCGCAGCCGACCTCACCTCGTCAAACAGCGCGTCGGCGTGGAACGGGGCACCGCAGGCGCAGCCGAGCACATGCTGCGCCAGCACGTCGAGCCCGCCATTGACCAAAGGCGGCGTGTCCTGCGCGCCGAGATAGTTGGCGTCGAGCGCGGCACGGCATTCAAGCACCTCAAACCGGTTGGCCGGGATCAGGATCGCCTTCGATGGCTCATCCATGCGGTGGTTGGCGCGGCCGATGCGCTGCGCCAGGCGGCTGGCCCCCTTCGGCGCGCCGACATGCACGACCAGATCGACATCGCCCCAGTCGATGCCCAGGTCCAATGTCGAGGTGGCGACGATAGCGCGCAAGGCGTTTTCGCCCATCGCCTTCTCGACCCGCCGCCGCTGGGCGACGTCGAGCGAGCCGTGATGCAAGGCGATCGGCAACGTGTCGTCGTTGACGCGCCACAGCTCCTGAAACAGCAGCTCGGCCTGGCTGCGCGTGTTGACAAAGAGCAGCGTCGTCTTGTGCCGCTTGACCTCGCGATAGATCTCCGGAGTGGCGTAGCGGGCGGAATGGCCAGCCCATGGCACCCGCTCTTCGGAATCGAGAATGGAGATGTCGGGCTTGGCGCCGCCTGTCACGACGATCAACTCGGACATGGCCTCAGGGGAAGCCTGACTGACCAGCCAGCGCCGCAACTCATCCGGCTCGGCGACCGTAGCCGACAGGCCGATGGTCTGCAGCTCAGGGACAAAGGCGCGCAACCGCGCCAGGCCTAGCGCCAAAAGATGCCCGCGCTTCGAGGTGACGAGGGAATGCAATTCGTCGAGGACGACATAACGCAAATCCTCGAAGAAGCGCCTGGCGTCGGCCGCGGCAATCAGAAGCGCGAGCTGTTCGGGGGTGGTGAGCAGGATGTCGGGCGGTGCGAGCTTTTGCCGCTGGCGCTTGTGCGAGGGCGTGTCGCCGGTGCGGGTTTCGATGGTCACCGGCAGTCCGATCTCCTCGACCGGCTTGCCGAGATTGCGCTCGATGTCGACGGCCAGCGCCTTGAGCGGCGAGATGTAGAGCGTGTGGATGCCACGATGCGCCCCACCGGGCTTGCGGCGCGGACGTCTGGCGAGCTCGGTAAGCGAGGGCAGGAATCCGGCCAGCGTCTTGCCGGCGCCGGTCGGCGCGATCAGCAGCGCCGATTGGCCGGCTTGAGCCTTCGCCAGCAGTTCGAGCTGGTGGGCGCGCGGCGACCAGCCTTTTGCAGCGAACCATTTTTCGAACGGTTCGGGGAGAAGGACGGCGACATTCTGTTCGGCAAGGCGCGGCTGCTCTGTCACGCGCAAAGAGGTAGCGCGCTGGCAAGCGATCGCCAAGGAAAATCGGAACAAAAGGGGATCATTCTTCCCCTCTCCCCATTGGGAGAAGGTGGCCCGGCGCGCAGCGCCGAGACTAATGAGGTGATCCAGCTCGGCCTACTTGCCCCTCACCCATTGCCAACGCGATTTGCGAAGAGCAAATCGGGGCAATCCTTACCTCTCCCCCTGGGAGAGGTAAGGGCGCTAAGGCCTGCGGAACCCGGTCGGGCCGCCATAGAGATAGCCGATCCGCTCGACGGCCTCCTTCAGCCCTTCGCGCGAGACCAGCATCGTGTGGCCATTGGCGTGGATCATGTCCTTCGCGTCGGTCATGATGGCGACGTGGCCCTTCCAGAAGACGAGGTCGCCGCGCTGCAGCCCGGAAAAGTCAGGGCCCGGCTCGAGCGGCGTCCCGATCGATGTCGCCTGCATGTCGGAGTCGCGCAGCACATCCTTGCCGGTCATGCGCATCGACAGTTGCACGAGGCCGGAGCAGTCGATGCCGAAGCCGGAGACGCCGCCCCAGAGGTATGGCGTGCCGAGGAAGCTTTCGGCGACCGCTACAAAGTCGGCTGCCACCTCGGTAAGCGGCCGCAGATGGCGGGCAATGACCGCCTGGCCGGACGGCAGCAGTGCGTAGTGCGTGCCGCGCGTTTCGGCGGAACCCGTCACCGTCACCTCGGAGCCCATCGACAGTTGCCCGCCGATCGGGAAGCACAGGTCCGGTCCGGGATAGAGGAAGGTGCGCGGCACGGAGACGATGTGGGTGGGCGCATGCTCACGTGCGCCGAGCACATTGTCGGCGGCATAGCCGACATAGCCGTCGCGCTCGGCCTGCACCCAGGCCCAGCCTTCCGCAACCTCGAAGACCAGCACGTCGTCGCCGAACAGCGCCTGCGTGTTGATGCCGGCATCGGGGCGCGGAGCCTTGCGCAGGTCGGCGACGGCGGCGGCGATCCGCGCCGGGCGGCCGGCGACAAAGCGGTCGGCGGCGACTTTCCCCATCAGCCTGGCATCGGCGAGATCGGAACGAAAGGCGTGAAGGCGGGCATCCCTGGCGGTCAAATCGGTAGTCCAGTCAAATGGGTTTATCGGTCAGACAGACGAGTTATCGGTCAGATGGGCAGCTCATGCGCCTTTGCGACGATACCATCGCCGAAGCGCTCGACAAAGAGCGCGCCCTCCACCGTGCGCCGGATCAGCACATTGCGCTTGTCGAGCTCGTCGCGGTGGCGCGAAACCAGCTTCAGCGCGCCCATCGTATCGAGCGCGCGGGTAATGACCGGCTTGGTGACGTTGAGCCTCGCGGCCAGCCCGCGCACCGTGTGCGGCGGCGGATCGAGGTAGATGGTGAGCAGGATGGCGGTCTGGCGCATGGTGAGGTCGGGCGCGTCGTCGCGCACCTGCGACAGCAATACCTGCTGCCACAGTCGCAAGGCCTGGCTCGGGCGCATCGAGATCGACATTTTCCAACCATGACGGCAAATTGTTTCGCTTCCGTTTCAGTCCAAAGCGTTTCGCCGGCTTTTCGACGAGCGGCTGTTTTTAGCTGCTTCTGGACGCACTCTCCTGGAATCGCTCTATCCGAACCGAGTCGAGATGATCCGCTCCAGCGCGCGAATGCCTTGCGCTTCACCCCCGGTCAGGCCGTGCGGGCGGTCATTCGGGTTCCAGGCAAAAATGTCGAAATGCGCCCAGCCGGGCGTCTTCTCGACAAAGCGCTTGAGGAAGAGCGCCGCCGTGATCGATCCGGCGAAGCCGTCCGTCGTGACATTGTTGACGTCGGCGATCTTCGAGGAAAGCTTCGCGTCATAGGGACGCCACAGCGGCATGCGCCACAGCGGATCCTCGACAGCAAGCGAAGCCGCAGCCAGGTCGGACGCCAGTGCCTCGTCGTCGGTATAGAAGGGCGGCAGATCGGGGCCGAGCGCAACACGGGCCGCTCCGGTCAAGGTCGCCATGTCGAACAGCAGGGCCGGCCTTTCCTCGTCGGCAAGCGCCAGAGCGTCGGCCAGCACCAGCCGGCCTTCAGCATCGGTGTTGCCGATCTCCACCGTTATGCCCTTGCGGCTCCTCAGCACGTCGCCAGGCCGGAAGGCATTGCCGGCGATCGAATTCTCGACCGCAGGGATCAGGACGCGCAGCCGCACATTCCGTTTCGCCGCCATGATCATCGAGGCGAGACCCAGCACGTTGGCGGCGCCCCCCATGTCTTTCTTCATCAGCAGCATGCCCGACGACGGCTTGATGTCGAGGCCGCCGGTGTCGAAGCAGACGCCCTTGCCGACCAGCGTCACCTTCGGCGCGTCGCTCGGGCCCCAGGTCATGTCAATCAGCCTCGGCGCGCCGGCCGAGGCGCGGCCGACAACATGGATCATCGGAAAATTCCGCGCCAGGAGATCGTCACCCTTGACGACGGAGACGTCGGC
>NZ_RZSF01000229.1:0-11103 GCF_004023325.1 Mesorhizobium sp. M1A.F.Ca.ET.072.01.1.1
CCCCCCGCCGAGCCGGAAGAGCCGAAGCCGATCCTGCTGTGGCGGCAGGCGCGCTTCGACCATTCGCGCCCGCGCCACCGCCATGACAATCGCCGCGACAATCGTCCGCGCAACGGCCAGGCGGCAGGCGATGGCCAGGCGGGTGCCACGGGTGGCCAGGCCGGCGATCGGCCAGCCCGTGAGGGCCGCCGCGACCAGCGCGACGGGGCCGGCAAGCCGCGCTTCGACCGGTCGAAGTTCAAGCCGAGACCGGAACGCGAAGGCGGCGAACGGCGCGAAGGCAGGCAGCAGGGCGAGCGTGCCGATCGCCACGAGGGGGGACGCCGCGAGGGCCGGCCGGACTGGAAAGGCAACAGGCAGGACGGCAAGGGCAATGCCGCAGGCGGCAACAAGCCGGCCTTCCAGGGCAAGCCGCGCGAGGAGCGTCCGCAGCGCTTCGATCCGGATTCACCCTTTGCCAAGCTCGCCGCCTTGCGCGACCAGCTGAAGAAATAGCCTCGGCCGGTCACGATGGTTGGAGAAGGCCGCCAGCGCATCGACAAATGGTTGTTCTTCTCGCGTGCGGTGAAATCCCGGTCGTTGGCGGCGAAGCTCGTCATTGCCGGGCGCGTCCGCATCAATCGCGACAAAGCAGCGCAGGCCTCCGATCTGGTCAAGGCCGGCGATGTCCTGACCATCACGCTCGACCGCCGAATCCTTGTCTGGAAGGTGCTTGGGCCTGGCGCCCGGCGTGGTCCTGCCGACGAGGCGCGGCTGCTTTACGAGGATATGTCGCCGCCGCCGACGGCCAAGGGCGAGGCGGTTCCTGACGCCATTCCGGCGCTGCGCGAGGCCGGCACCGGCCGTCCGACCAAGCGGCAGCGGCGGCAGACGGACCGGCTGCTCGGCGAGGACTAGAAGATACGACGGAACCTCGTCGCGGCAGGCGCGCGGAATTCCTTTCCGCGATGCCGGCTCAGGCGGGAAGTCCTGCCCTTGCAAGCGGCGGGCAAAGGCGTTACCTCACCAAAAAAGCCCAGCAAATACGGGACGTCCCGGAGCCTGCGATGACCTATGTCGTGACCGACAATTGCATAAAATGCAAATACATGGACTGCATCGAGGTCTGTCCGGTCGACTGTTTCTACGAAGGCGAGAACATGCTCGTCATCCATCCTGACGAGTGCATCGACTGCGGCGTGTGCGAGCCCGAATGCCCGGCCGACGCGATCAAGCCGGACACCGAGTCCGGGCTCGACAAATGGTTGCAGGTCAATTCCGAATACGCGGAGAAATGGCCCAACATCACTGCCAAGAAAGAGCCGCCGGCCGACGCCAAGAACTTCGACGGCGAGGCCGGGAAGTTCGAGAAGTATTTCTCGCCGGAGCCCGGCGAAGGCGACTGACGGCTGGGCCGGGCAAGCCGGCATGACGCCACGTAAGAGAGCCGATACAATTGCTGTCTTGACAGCCAGCGATGGCGCGTGGCGTTAGCGAATGCAGCAAAACCTTGATTCTTCCGACTTTTTGTGTTATATCCGCGAAACATGCCGGTGACACAACGTCGATTTATGGCGCTAACGCCCCAAATCACTGAAAGGTGAACTTTTCAAATCCGGACCAGAGCGATCTGGGGCAGGCAATCGCATTCGTGCGGTTTGTCGGTCCCGGCTTATTCCGGTGAGTTCACTTGTTGTGCGGCTAAAGATCGGCTTCCGCCGATCGTCTGAGTTCAGCCGGCGCCGCCATGCCGGCGCTACAACTAAGGAGTTCAGGGCGTAATGGCAACGATCACCCCGCAGAAGAAGTCCACCGCGGCCCGTCACGGGTTCAAGACCGGTGAGTTTATCGTTTATCCGGCGCATGGCGTCGGCCAGATCGTGGCCATCGACGAGCAGGAAGTCGCGGGTCACAAGCTGGAGCTGTTCGTCATCGATTTCCAGAAGGACAAGATGCGGCTTAAGGTGCCGGTCGCCAAGGCGACCTCTATCGGCATGCGCAAGCTCTCGGAAGAGGATTATGTCGATCGCGCGCTGAAGGTCGTGCAGGGCCGCGCCCGCATCAAGCGCACCATGTGGTCGCGCCGCGCGCAGGAATATGATGCCAAGATCAATTCCGGCGACCTGATCTCGATCTCGGAAGTGGTGCGCGACCTCTATCGCGCTGACAACCAGCCGGAGCAGTCCTATTCTGAGCGCCAGCTCTACGAAGCCGCGCTCGACCGCATGGCTCGCGAGATCGCCGCCGTCAACCGCATGTCGGAGACCGAGGCGGTTCGCCTCATCGAGGTCAACCTCAACAAGGGTCCGAAGCGCGGCGCCAAGGCCGACAACGAGGAAGCCGAGCAGGAAGAAGCTGCCTGAGCATTCGCCTGCCGAACAACGAAGAACCCGGCCTGGCGCCGGGTTTTTTGTTGCGCGCAATATCGGAAGGTCGGCGCTGCCCTCATCCGCCTGCCGGCACCTTCTCCCGTATAGTGAACGGGGAGAAGCGAGATGACGGCGTCGTTGGCGCCCATTCTGAAACGTTGGCGATTGGCGAACTCTCTGATGAAAGCGTCCTTTCTCCCGTCACTATACGGGGAGAAATGCCCGGCAGGGCAATGAGGGGCAGCGCCAACTTATGAAGGAATCGTACCTGATCCCCCGCCCCCGCCTTCCTTCCGCGCCTCCTCCTGCCGCAGCGAGGCGATGAAGCGCTTGGTCCGCTCGCGCTCGGGGTTGTCGAACACGATCGAAGCCGGGCCCTTCTCGACGATCGAGCCGGCATCGAGGAACACCACCTCCTGCGCGATCTTGGAGGCGAGTCTCAGATCATGCGTGGCCATCACCATGGTGGTGCCCTCGCGGGCCAGTTGACCCAGCACGTCGACCACTTCCTGCGCCAGCTCCGGATCGAGCGCCGAGGTCGGTTCGTCGCAAAGCAGCACGCGCGGCGACGGCGCCAGCGCCCGGGCGATCGCAACGCGCTGCTGCTGGCCGCCTGACAGAGTCGCCGGCCAGGCATCGGCCTTATGCGCCATGCCGACCTTCTCGAGCAGCGCCATCGCCCGCTCGCGCGCCCGCGCCTGCGGCCATTTCAGCACCGTCACCAGCCCTTCCATGACGTTCTCGATCGCGGTGCGATGCGGAAAGAGCTGAAAATTCTGAAACACCATGCCGGTCTGCAGCCGCACGCGCTGAATGTCCGCTGCCGGTACCTTGGCGCCCGGCCGAAATTCCAGCGTCTCGTCGCCGATGCGCAAAGTGCCCGAGGTCGGAATTTCCAAGAGGTTGATGCAGCGCAAGAGCGTGCTTTTTCCGCCGCCCGAAGGCCCGACCAGCGCCGTGACGCTGCCTTCGTCGATGCTGACGGTGACACCTTTCAGGACAAGATTGTCGCCGAAGCGCTTCTCGATGTTGGTAAGGCCGATCATGCATTGGCCTCCAGGAAGCCGCCATAGCGGTTGAGCCGCACCTCCAGCCGCGCCTGCAGAGCCGACAGCACCGAGCTCATCGCCAGATAGAGCGCCGCCGCCTCGACATAGAGGATCAGCGGCTCGTAGGTGGTGGCGACGATGCGCTGCGCAGCCTGGAACATTTCGGGCACCGTTATTGCCGCCGCGAGCGAGGTGTCCTTGACCAGCGATATGAACGTATTGGAGAGCGGCGGCACCGCGACGCGGCCCGCTTGCGGAAGGATCGTGCGCCGCATCGCCTGGCTCCAGGTCATGCCGATCGAATAGGAGGCCTCCCACTGCCCTTTCGGCACCGAGCCGATGACGGCGCGGATGATCTCCGACGTGTAGGCGCCGATATTGAGCGTGAAGCCGATCAACGCTGCGGGAAAGGCATCGAGCAGGATGCCCACCGACGGCAGGCCGTAGAAGATCAGGAAGAGCTGCACCAGGAGCGGCGTGCCGCGAAAGATCCAGACATAGAAGCGCACAAGCGCGACCAGCGGTTTCGGGCCGAACAGCCTGATCAGCGCCGTCACCAATCCGGCCATAAGCCCCAAGGCGAAGGACAGCAGCGTCAGCGGCACGGTGAAGATCAGTGCCGCCCATAGCAGCGTCGGCAGCGACTCCAGCATCAATTGCAACCAGTGCGGCACGGAGCCCTTCTCCTTTCCGGACGCTGCGACCCTCTGGCCGCATGCCGAGCGACTATCAGGTAAAAATCGGCGGGCCGTCAAAGACGGCCCGCCGGAACTCAAGCAAAAGGGATGATTGGGCTTACTGCGAGACGTCCTGGCCGAAATATGTGTCGGCAATCTTCTTGTAGGTGCCGTCGGCCTTGATGTCGGCCAGCGCCTTGTTGATCGCCGCCACCAGTTCCGGATCGCCCTTGCGCACGATGACACCGGAATAATCGGCATTCTCTTCCTGCGCGGCGATCTTCACATTGGCGTCGGGCTTGTGCTTCTTGAAATCGAGGAAGGACAGGCTGTCGTTGATGGTGGCGTCGGCGCGACCGGTGAGCAGCAGCTGGATCGACTGATCGAAGCCGTCGGTGCCGACCAATTCGGCGCCGTTCTTCTCGGCGAGCTTGCCGAAATTCGAGGTCAGCGACTGCGCCGCCTTCTTGCCCTTGAGATCCGCGAATGTCTTGATGTCGCTGTTGTCGCCGCGCACGATCAGCACCGCCTTGGAGGCGATGTAGGGATCGGAGAAATCATACTTGGCCTTGCGTGCGTCGGTGATGCCGACCTCGTTGATGACGGCGTCGTAGCGGTTGGCATCGAGCCCCGCGATCAGGCCGTCCCACTTGCCCTCGAGAAACTGCACCTTGACGCCGAGCTTCTCGGCGATCGCCTTGGCGATCTCCACGTCGAAGCCGACCAGGGCGCCGGATTCGTCATGATAGGTGAAGGGCGCGTAGGTGCCCTCCGTGCCGACCTTGATCACGCCTGCCTGCTTGATCTGGTCGAGATTGGTGCCGGCATGACCGGCTGTGACTGCCAGAACCTGCAGCGTTCCGGCGACGAGAAGCGATTTGAGCCATTTCATTTTTCTGTGATCCCGTTTTGACCGGTGCCCCGGCGCATGGTGAGAGCCGCAAACTGGCAGATGGAAGCTCAAGAAATAAGGAACCAGATTTCAAAAATCGACCGCTCCAGAAATCCAGTTCTCAACACCAGCGAAAAATCCGCCAAGCCAAGCCTCACGGATCGATAACAGAAACGTTTTCGGCAGGCATATGCATCCGCCGGCACTACGGAACCATTCGCGCTTCTGGCACGTTGCTGGCTGTTGTAGGGCGCTGCGACGTCATTTCAACCGTCATCCAGTGCAACGACCGCCAAAAGGAGTCGGCATGATCGAGGATGTGGCAGGACGGACACTGGTCCGGGCGGCAATGAAGGCTCCCTATCTCGAGCGCGACGAGGAGCATCTCCTGGCCATACGCTGGAGGGAAAAAAAGGATCAGGACGCGCTGCATCTGATCACCGTCGCCCATATGCGGCTGGTGATTTCGATGGCCTCCAAATTCCGCCACTACGGTTTGCCGCTCGGCGACCTCATTCAGGAAGGCCATGTCGGCCTGCTGGAAGCGGCTGCCCGCTTCGAGCCCGCCCGCGAAGTGCGTTTCTCGACCTATGCCACCTGGTGGATCCGCGCCTCGATGCAGGACTATATCCTCCGCAACTGGTCGATCGTGCGCGGCGGCACCAGCTCCGCGCAGAAGGCGCTGTTCTTCAATCTGAGGCGGCTGCGCGCGCGGCTTGCCAACGGCGCCGAGCCGCTCTCCAATGCCTCGCTGTACCGCGAGGTTTCGGCCGCGCTCGGCGTGCCGGAAGCCGACGTGGCGATGATGGATTCGCGTCTTTCGGCCCCCGACAGCTCACTCAATACCCCCCTTGCCGACGAGAACGGCGCCGCCGAGCGGATGGATTTCCTGGTCTCGGAGGATCCGCTTCCCGACGAGGTCGTCGGCGAAACGATCGACGTCGAGCGCCGCGCGGTCTGGCTGAAAAGCGCGCTCGGCGCGCTCAATGCGCGCGAGCTGCGCATCATCGAGGAGCGCCGCCTTAGCGACGACGGCGCCACCCTGGAATCGCTTGGCGAGGCGCTCGGCATCTCCAAGGAACGCGTCCGCCAGATCGAAGCCCGCGCCATGGAAAAGCTGCGGGCGGCGCTAGTGAAGCAGAACCCCGAATTCCTGGCGGAAGCCGCCTGAAAGCCGAGGCAGCGGCTCGAAGACGTCAGGAGGCCATCTCCCGGCGGCTTTCTGCATCCGTAGCCATGGATTGTGAATTCTTTAACAGACCCTCGCGGCGTAAACTGTCTTCCTGACTGCACCAACTTTAGCGGATGGGGGTTTGCCATGCTGCGATGCTGCGCGTTCCTTGCAGCCCTGGTTCTCGTGTGCTTCACCGCGTTCGAGGCTCACGCCGATCGAAGGGTTGCCTTGGTCATCGGCAATGCCGAATACCGAAATATTCCGGCTCTCAAAAACCCGGACAAAGATGCTCAGGACGTCGCGAATACGTTCCGGCTGGCCGGCTTCGACGTGTTCGTCGCAAAGGACTTGACCAAGCTTCAGTTCGAGGAGCGGTTCCGCAACTATCTCGCCGCGGCGGACGGTGCGGATCTGGCCGTCGTCTACTATTCCGGCCACGGTTTTCAGATCGGCGGCGAGAATTTCCTGATCCCCGTCGACGCGTCGCTGAAGGATGCCGCCGACATCGAGGTCCAGGCAATCAAGCTCGACGACGTGCTGGAGCAATTGCGCTCGAAAGCGAAGATCCAGGTGATCATCCTCGACGCCTGCCGGAACAATCCTTTCCCCCGCCAGGATTACTGGCTGAGGGACCAGCTGATCGTCGCGGGCGACGCCGGCCTTGCGCAGGTGAAGAGCTCACTGAACACGCTGATTGCCTTCGCCACCGAGCCAGGTGCGGTCGCCTATGACGGGCGCGGTGCCCTCAGCCCGTTCTCATCTGCCTTTTCGCGCCACGCGTTGGCGCCCAACCAGGAAATCCGCACGGTGATGGCCGCGGTTCGCCGCGACGTGGTCAAAGCCACCAACGGCAAGCAGGTTCCGTGGGAGAATTCCTCGCTGGTCGACGAGGTGGTGCTGATGCGCCACGATGACGCCGAGGGTCAGGAGGTCACGGCCAAGCAGGAGCAGCCGGATCCGGAGAGCGGCATCCACCTCACCGGCGCCGCCGAGGCGATCGGAAATCGCGATATCAGCATCCCGGTTGGCGTCGGTCCGGTTCCGCTGAAGCTCGATTTCCCGAGCAACGACCCCGCGCTCAGCCTGAAGCTTGCAAGCTATCCGGCAACGGGAACGCTGTCGCTGCCGGACAGGACCCTGTCTCCGGATTCCAGCATGAGGGCCGGTGAAATCGATAATTTGCGTTACGAGCCGCAGATCGGCTCAGCTGCTCCGGTCGAGATTGGCTTCCAAATCCGCGGCGGCAACGCGTCCAAGGCAGCGACAATGAAGCTGTCGCCAAGCGTCGACCCCTGCGACCAAGCGGCGGGCGCACCGCTCGACCTGCAGGGCGTCGCGCCCGGCCGTTTGCAGAACGAGATCGCCGGCGAGGCCGCTGAGGCCTGCCAGGCGGCGGTGAAGGCCTACCCCGACGTCGCTCGGTTTCGCTACGAGCTTGGGCGGGCGCTGCTGGCGTCCGGCAAGGTCGACGAGGCCAGGAAAGCTATCCAGGAAGCTGCCGACAGGGGGCACGTCCGCGCCATGTTCGAGCTCGGCCATATCGCTTCGTCCGGAATAGGACCGGCCGCGGACTCCGCGAAAGCGATCAGCTTCTATTCAGAAGCATCCGACAAGGGAGACCCCTATGCGATGGCCGCTTGGGGGCGAGCCTTGTTCAATGGTGTCGACGTCGAGCAGAATACCGGCAAGGGATTGGACCTGCTGCTCAAGGCGGCGGCCATGGGGCACGTCAACGCGATGAACGATCTCGCCGTGATCTTCAAGGATGGCCGCAACGGCGTGCCCGCCGACGAGGCCCGCGCCTTGGCTTTCCTCAAAGCCGGCATCGCGCGGCAAGAGGCATATTCGATGAGCATTCTCGGCCTTCCCGCGCGCAGCACCTTAACGGTCGCAGTGTGCAAGCCCAAGGTCGTGACGAAAATAGTCACCAAGGTAAAGGTTGTCCGCACACCCGCGCCGAAGACGCCGACGGTGACAGTCCCGACAGTGGTCAAACCACCTCAGACCGATACCGGACCGGCGCCCTGGCGCGGCAGTAGCGGCGATCATTCGGGGTCCGGCGGCGGCCAAAGTGGTGAGGGCAGCGGGGGCAGCACCGGCGGCCAGAGCAGCCCTGAAGGCGGCAGCAGTGGCGGGCTCTGATTGCTGCGGCAGCCGCGCGCCCGGGTTGACCGAACAGAAGCGCGCGGCTGATTCGTTGCGGAAGCACTAAGCGGGGATGCTGACCCCTACTTGTCGGTGACGATCTTGACCTTGTCGCCGGCCGACACACTCGCGCCCGGCGACATTGCGTTGAGCACCCGGAACAGGTCGAGCTTTCGGTCGACGCCGACCATCTGAGCGGCAAGCGTGCCCATGTTCTGGCCGGGCTGCACAGTGACTACCCGGATATGCAGCGGCTTCAGCGCCGCCTTCTCGGCCGCGCTCAACGTGCGGAAGGAGCTGCTGACGGAGCGCGCGACCGGCTCCAGCGCGGTGCTGGCCGAGGGTGCCGCAGTCAGCAGCCGGTAGACCTGTCCGCCGGCCCGGATGACCGCGATATCGAACTGCCAGCCTTGCGCGCTGGCATGCGCCATCGCCGCCTCGTTGCCGTTGACCGTTTCCTGGCGCACGCTGGCATCGTCCAGTCCGGCGACCCAGCCGCTGCGGATATAGTCGGTGAGCGACACCGACTTGTCGATCGCCACGCCATCGAAGCGGATGGCGATATCGCCCGGACCGGTCGCGGTCACCGCGGCCGCCGAATTGTCGATGACGAAACCCTCAGGCACCGAGAACGACACGCCAAGGCCGGGATGCAGGAAGGTCTGGCCGCGCACATAGCCCTCTTCCGGCGTGTCGCCGTAGAGCAGCCCGTCTATGCCGGCGAGAAAAGCATCGCGGTCGCGCGTGCCGACGCCGGGCGGTCCGAAGTTGCGGGCGAGTCGCTGCGCCAGCTCGATGCGCTGCGGCGTGTTGGGATGCGTGGCCAGGAAGTCGAGGCTGGCATCCGTGGCGCCGCTGACCGAGCGGAAATCGGTATAGGCCGACATCGACTGCAGGAAGCGGCCGGCCGCATAGGGGTCATAGCCCGCTTCGCCGATCGACTTGATGCCGATCGCGTCGGCCTGCAGTTCCTGGTTGCGCGAAAACTGCGCAAGCCTCAGCTTGCCGCGGATGAGAGCGGCCTTGGCGGTCGGGCTGTCGCCGAGCACATCGGAGACGACCTTGGTCGCCAAGCCTTCCTCGGCCTCGAGCTGCTGCCGCTGCAACCCGTGATTGGCGGTGACGTGGCCCATCTCATGCGCGATGACGGCCGC
The DNA here is from genome assembly GCF_004023325.1 of Mesorhizobium sp. M1A.F.Ca.ET.072.01.1.1. Lineage (NCBI taxonomy): Bacteria > Pseudomonadati > Pseudomonadota > Alphaproteobacteria > Hyphomicrobiales > Phyllobacteriaceae > Mesorhizobium > Mesorhizobium sp. M1A.F.Ca.ET.072.01.1.1. The sequence goes on from NZ_RZSF01000229.1 coordinate 9,440, forward strand.
AAGCTCGGAGGAGTCATTTGCCAGCGCCAAAAGTCCGCGCGTGACATAGAGATAGCCGCCCGGCAGCGCGAAGGCGTTGACGTTGGGCGAGTTGAGGATGGTGATGCGATAGGTCTGGGTCGGATTGGCCGAGACCACCGTCAGATTGCCGACGACCTTGGCCACCATGCGCTCGAGCTTCGGATCGGAATATTCGCCGCCATAGGTGGCGAGAATCCGCGGATGCTGCGCTTTGGCCATTTCGGCCAGCCTGGCGTTGGCGACGACATTGTCGACGGTGATCGGCTTGTCGGAGGGCTGGAAGCCGGACTCCTGCACGTCCGGCGGCGTGAACATCTGGCAGCTCGCCAGCGCCACGGCAAAGCCGGCCATCGCGAAAAATCGCGCCAGCGGCTTAGTCCATACTCTCTCGATGCCGGCCGTCAGATCGGCTTCCTTTCGTAATCTTTCGGCAAATCACGGCCCACTCGGACCAGCATGGCCGGACCTAGCCACACTCCCCCGGACAAGGCAAGCAAACGCCTGATCACCCGCGACCGGTTTGGCCGTAAATTATGTCCGCTTCCGGGCAATGTGTTGTCATCCGGCAACGCTGCCGCCTCGATCGCCGATATAGCGCCGGAAGGCCTCCGGTCCAGCACCGTCGAAGAAATCGGCGGCCGACCCTCTTGCCGCGACCCTGCCCTCGTCGACGAACGCGATCCGCTGGCCGATGCAGCGCGCGTCCTGCGGCTGGTGCGTGACGAAAAGCACGGTCATCTGTCGCTCGGCGTGGATGCCGGCCATGAGATCGAGCATGTCTTCGCGCAGCGCCGGGCCGAGCGAGGCGAAAGGCTCGTCGAGCAGAAGCACCGGACGGTCCCGTATGAGCACCCGCGCCAGCGCGACGCGCTGCCGCTCGCCGCCGGAAAGCTCGCGCGGCAGCCGCTTTTCCTTGCCGGCGAGACCGACACGCCCCAGCGCTTCCGCGACCGCGCGGTGGTCGTCGGCCGTGAGCTTGAGCGATGGCGAGCGGCCAAGCCCGACATTACCCTCGACCGAAAGATGGGCGAACAGGTTGTTTTCCTGGAACACCATCGACACCGGCCGCGCCGAGGGCGGCGCATTGTCGACATCGATCCCGCCGATCAGCACCTTGCCAGCATTGGGTGATTCGAAGCCGGCCACCAGATTGAGCAGCGTCGACTTGCCTGAACCGCTCGGCCCCATGATGGCGGTGATCCTGCCGGCGGCGAATTCGACATCGAACCGGAAGGATGCCTCGCCATAGCTGAAGGATACGCCGTCCAACGTGACGGCCAGGCCCTTCGTGGCCGCGATGCCATTATTATCCCTCGTCATGCCTTTGCCTCCCGCCCCAGCCAGTCGGCGGCGACAACCAGCATCAGGCAGACGAGGCCGAGCAGCAAGGCCAGCCCCGCGGCGTCGGCGGTCCGGTAGCTGCCCATGCGCGCGAGTAGAAGATAGGGCAAGGTCTGGACCGAATCGCTGCCGAACAGCGCGATCACGCCGAGATCGCCGAGCGACAGCGCCATGGCGAACGCAAAGCCAGTGGCCAAGGGCCGCCGCAGCGACGGCCAGTCGACCAGCCGCAGCCGGTTCCAGCCGGAAATGCCGAGCGCCAGGCAGAGTCGCTCGTGGCGCTCGCTCGCCGCGTCATAGGC